>JBOGJY010000093.1:0-3759 GCA_050745325.1 Terriglobia bacterium | reverse complement strand
ATGCCTCATTGTACCGGATCAATCCGGTTATCCCATTCATATTCAGTCGATTGCAGCGATTTTACCAACATTAGAGTCCGGTTCGTTCCGGTTCGTTCCGGTTTCTACCCTTTGTTTTCAATGACTTGAAAAAAGTAAAACAATCCTTTTTGATTTTCAACTCTTTTGCCTCCCATTTCTGCCTCCCATTCCCCTGTTTTTGATCCCGCGGCCGGCGCACTGGGTGGCCCTTTCGTCGTGAGACGAGGGTCGAGAGGCGAGTCCGGGACCCTTGCTTTTTCCCTTATCCCTTATCCCTTGTCCCTTGACTCTTGCCCCCGTCTTTTTATTCTACCCCCCGGCTCTGATCTTTTGGAGACGAATGAGACAAATGAGACACTTTATTTTCCCTGCCTGCCGGTAGATGTAGCGCAGAGTTTTGCTTTTGAAACTCTGCGGCTTTTCGTTGGGACCGCTAAAATGCCGCAGAGTTTTAATCACAAAACTCTGCGCTACAATTATTAGAAACGTTGATTCTAAAGGCTCGCTAGGCTTCGTTCCGTGAATTTTGTTGTTTTCCCCACACTCCGCCGGGCCGTTTTTCTAATAATCCGTCTCTGGCGCAGCCCCTCGCCCCATGTTCCAGTCTACCAAATGATATTGAGAATTTTGAGACAAATGGGACGGTTTTTTCGACGTCTGCCAGCCTGATGGGTGGGCTTACGCGGGTGGCATCACACATGACGCATTTTGCCATGTGTGCGATAAAGAGAAGCTCGCCCTTAAAATTTGATCTGTGGGCTGTCTCTGAAAGCCGCACACATCGCAACCGCGGCGATGGCTGCGCCACCCGGGCAGCCCCAAGCGCCTAGAATGCCAATGCAAGACCATCAAACCCTGCCGCCCGGTTGCGGCGTTGGCCGATTCATCTTAAGCTTAAATGCTAGCGTACTGTACGCGCTTCCGGACACACTCCATGAGCTTGAAAGAAAAACTTCTAAACCCCTACGAGCCACTGGTGCTTTTTGAGATGGTTCCACCCTCGGCGGAAAAGCCGGGAGCCATTGAGGCGTCCATCGAAGAGGCAAGCCGGGTGAAGCGTCTGGTTGACGGCATCAACCTGCCGGAGATTCACGACGAAACGCGGAACCAAACTCGAACCGCCAAGTTCATCCCCAGGGTTGAACCGCGCCAGCTCGCGGGCCGCATCCAGCGCGAACTGGGCATTGAAGCCATCGTCAACCGGTGCGTTGTCCACGACCGCGACCCCGCCCAATGGTTCCGCGAAACCGGGGAGCAGCACGGCATCCATCACGTGGTCATGGTTGGAGGTGAATCGAGCGGCATTCAGTATCCCGGCCCCAGCGTGACTGAGGCGGCGGCGCGGGTGCGAGCGGCTGGATTGAGCCCGGCGCTCGGCGGCATCAGCATTCCCAGCCGGGCAAACGAGTCGGCGCGCGTCCGCCGCAAGGTTGAAGCGGGCCTCACTTTTTTCACTACCCAAGTGCTTTTTGATCCGAACGATATTGTGTGGCTGATGCAGCAGCTTAACGGACTTGAAGCGCGCATCTTTCTGAGCTTTGCCCCGGTGAGTCATCCGCGAGATCTTGAGTTTTTGCGCTGGCTCGGCGCCGATATCCCGGCCGATCTTGACCGCTTTCTTCTCTTGGATCGTCCGGCGGATGACAAGAGCCTGCCCCATCCAGATGGCTCGAAGGGTTCCCACGGGGTTTCCGGCTGCTTCGAACGCTCTCTTGATTTGTGCCGGCGTATTCTGATGGACGTCTTCGATAATCTACCGCCCGATCCGCCGCTGATTGGCTTGAATATCGAGCACATCAACAAGCGCAACTTCGCCGCCGCGGTGGAAATGGTGGAAAAGCTTGGTGAGCTTTACGCTCACTTGGTTTCGGCGCGCGCGCGCGCGGCGCTCTGAAGCCGTTTTGGGCGCAGCAAGCAGCGCCCCCTACGAAACCAGCCTTCGCGCCTGGTGAGGACATTTAAGTAAGTGCTTTTACCCGGAAAGCCATAGAAGCTGTGAAAAAATAAACAGCCTCTCGCAAAGGCGCCAAGGCGCAAAGAAGCGCAAAGTGGAACTCATTCAGTTTCTTTGCGGACCTTCGCAGCTTCGCGCCCTTGCGTGAGGTTTTTGCTGGTCAACCCATTTTTTCACAGATTCATAGGCTTTCCGCACAGCAAGCGGCACAGCCGCCCTGCCCTGTAAACGCAATTCCGGAGCGCGCCTCGGGATGGCATTGCTGAAAGTGTAGAAACGTTTTGGAGTTCAAATGCGCGGCGGGCTGCAACCTGCCGCCGGTTTGCCTCGTCAATAATTAGACGGCAGGTTTCATTACTGCAACTGAGGACTTATCGTTGCGTCTGGCAGGCTAGACTATGGAAAAGCATGAAGTGTTGCCCCGGCTTTCGGAGACTGAAAACAACAGCCCGAAGAAACCCCACCACCGCTGGATTCCGTGGGTGCTGATGCTGATCTTTGCGGTAGTGGCGGTGCTGGCATGGAGGGCGGTTACCCGCAGCCAGCAACAACAGGTGGCGGCAAGGGCCGCCGAGGCGCGCGCGGCGGCGCTGCGGCCGGTTCCCGTGATGACCGCCAAGGTGGAGAGGCAAAACCTGCCGGTCTATCTTTCTGGCCTCGGCGCCGTTACCGCGTATAACACGGATACGATTCAAACCCGGGTTGACGGCCAGGTGATGAAGGTCTATTTCCGTGAAGGTCAGCACGTCGACGCTGGCCAGCTTCTGGTTGAGATTGATCCGCGCGCCTACCAGGTGCAGCTTGACCAGGCGCAAGGCCAGCTCGCTAAGGATCAGGCGCAACTGCGCGACGCGCTGCTTGACCAGGCGCGGGACAAGACGCTGCTTGCCGACGGAGTCATCCCCCGGCAGCAATACGACACGCAGGATTCCCTGGTCGGCCAGCTTCAGGGCTCGATTGTCGCCGACAAGGCGCAAATCGCCAACGCGCAGTTGAACCTTGCCTATTGCCAGATCAAGGCGCCGATCTCTGGAAAGGTGGGATTGCGGTTAGTGGACCCGGGCAACATTGTCCACGCCGCCAGCACAACGGGCCTTTTGGTCATCACCCAGATGCGGCCCATCACCGTGATCTTCACTCTGCCCGAAGAGCAGCTTACTCCCATTCTGCAGGGGCTGAGGCGCGGCCAGCGTTTTCGCGTGGACGCCTACGACCGCGCCGGCCAGCGCAGGATTGCGACGGGCACGCTGCTGGCGACCGACAACCTGATCGACCAGACCACGGGTACCTTGCGCCTGAAGGCTGTCTTTCCCAACCAGGATGAATTACTGTTTCCGAACGAGTTTGTCAACGTGCGCATCGAGACCGAAACGCTCCGCAACGCGGTGGTGATTCCTACCGCGGCCCTGCAAAGCGGAAGCCAGGGCAATTACGTTTTTGTGGTGCAGCCGGATAACACGGTGGCGCTCGAACCCGTGCAAACAGCCCTCACCCAGGGAAACTCCGTGGTCATCAGCTCCGGGGTTAAAGCGGGTGATACGGTGGTGACGGACGGCCAGGACAAACTGCGGAACGGCAGCCACGTCACCGCCCAAACCACCCATTCGGCCGGAGCGCGAACGGCATGAATCCCTCCCGGATCTTTATTCAGCGGCCTATTGCCACGTCGCTGCTGATGGTGGCGATTCTGCTCGCCGGCATCGTGGCTTATACGCAACTTTCGGTTTCGGCGCTGCCGGAGGTGCAGTATCCCACCATCCGCGTGCTCACGTTCTATCCGGGCG
>JBOGJY010000092.1:0-12873 GCA_050745325.1 Terriglobia bacterium | reverse complement strand
GCCTCAGTCTCGCCCGAGTTCATGCCCGATGGCCGAAAAACGGCTTACCAACCGGAAATCAAACGGAGCGAAACTCAACCTAAGCCGCAATCTCCTTTATTTTGTGCAATATGCCTCATTGTACCGGATCAATCCGGCTATCCCATTCATATTCAGTCGATTGCAGCGATTTTACAAACATTAGAGTCCGGTTCGTTCCGGTTCGTTCCGGTTTCGACCATTTGTTTTCAATAACTTGAAAAAAGTAAAACAATCCTTTTTGGTTTTCAACTCTTTTGCCCCCATTTCTGCCTCCCATTCCCCTGTTTTTGATCCTGCGGCCGGGTCACTGAGCGGGCCTTTCGTCGTGAGACGAGGGTCGAGAGTCAAGGGACGAGGGTCGAGAGGCGAGTCCGGGACCCTTGCTTTTTCCCTTATCCCTTGTCCCTTGACTCTTGCCCCTGTCTTTCTATTCTACCCCCCGGCTCTGATCCTTTGGAGACGAATGAGACAAATGAGACGGTTTATTTCCAATACAAGGGATTTGCTGTAGCGGCGGCCTCTGGCCGCCGGTCTTTACTCTTTGAAAGCCGGCGGCCGAAGCCAGAATGGGGCCGCAGCTACAAAAATCAAACTGACCCACTACCGAAAGCGGGGTAACTCCCTGCTTACACCTTCCCTTCTTGCCGTTGCGAAGAGCCGCCCGCGCGTCCAGCTCTGCGAGCGTACCTGAAGGGGCTTCGCGCCGCGAGCCATTCTTCAACTCTGCGGCGTCTTGCAGTATTCATCGGGAAAGGCCCAAACTCAAAGAACGAGCCGGCGCGATTCTCTCACATCTATGGAACCAGCGTATAAGGAGGGTTGAAGTCCGGCACCCCAGCGTGGCGCCCTGCGATCCACCTTAAAACATAAGCCACTTTAGGGTCGGTAAGCCTGCTGGTCAGGATGTTCGGAAGGGCCTCAAGCAGCGCGTGCGCGCCGAGATCCTTGTAGTAATCGATGTCCGGCTCAATCGCCACGCACTCGACGCCCTCGATCGTCCGGGTATTGTCTTCATGAAACGTGAGTTGAACGTTCGCTTCGCCAAATTGAATCTGCTTATAGCTGCTGGTTGCGCCGGGATGCAATGATAGATCTAGGCTCGTTTCGGCGGCGAATTCGCCCTGCTGCGCCGCGGTTTTCACCTGGCTGACCAGGGCGCCGTCCACCCAAGCGTAACAGCGATCCTGCGCCGGAGCGAAAAGGTTCTGACCCGGCATATCCTCCCAAATTAATTCCTTGAAGTAATCGAGAGGTGTTCCCACTGGAAGATGGATTCCGGCCATGGCTGTCATCAGATTGAACAGGCAGGCGAGGGACGCTGGCTTCTCCTCCAGCAGCGCCTCGTACCGGTTCCGGGCCGCCTGACCATCCGCCGCGCCGTGGGCGAGGATCGTCGAGATTTCCGGCAGAGTCTCCTGAAGTTTGGGCCAAGCCGCGCCGGAAAAGTTAAACTGGCTGTCTCTTGGCGTGAGCATAATGTCCGCCGCCTGCACGGCCGCCGGTGAAGCCGTTACCGGAGCGAAACCTGCTTGAAGATAGCTGTCCGCTGATGCAATCACCGTATAGTTGTCTCCAAAGTTGTCAAAAAATGGGACATCAAAGCGGAGGGACGGCGTGCTGTAGAAATTATCCGAGACTTGATTTTGATTGCCGTCGATGACTCGAACCAGTAAATTTTTAGCCTCTGGCCCAATCAATTGCCGTGTGCCGTCAAAAATGTTCACCATGATAATCGATGTTGCGGGCATCCTTCTCGCGGTTGTTGCCACAGTTCCTCCTCATTGCCGGTTGGCCCGTGCGGGGCCGCCCGCCCCTTAATTAATATGGTGAAAAGCCGGCAAATCCCGGCTTCGATTCGCAAAATGGGCCGTCCTGCCGTTAGACGCTAGCTAAGCGTGTGCGGCTGAAGGCTCAACTGCCGGCGGTCGCATGACGAATGGCCGGCCAACAGTAACTACCGGACACAATCATCTACACTTTTCCTTACCTTGGTGGACTATCTTCTTGCCCGCATTTACTCACCTTTGCAAGCCCTTGTCAAGGCCCCAATCAAACTCGATCCGGAGCAGATTCGGGCCTCCAATTCGCTGATGAGGCCATTCAGCGCGCCAAAGCCTTGACGTGGGCTGGGGTCGAGGCCCGTGCGTCATTGGAACCAGCGTCTCATTCCTCGTGCTAAAATCCCCGCTATGAACCGGACCGCGAATGCGCCGCTGCGCAGAGCAAGCGCCAGCATCCGCATTCTTGCAACTGTCACCGGCGCTTCGACGCCAGGTTATAGCCAGAATATTGCGCGGCCTGTGAGGCCTGGAGGCGTCCAATGAAAAAAACTCTAAAAGTTCTGGCTGTTCTGATCATCGCAGCTAGTCCGCTAGCTGCGGCCTGGCGTCCCACTGGGCCTGTGAGCGCCCTGCCTCCCGAAGGCGCCCAGATGAGTTTTCGCGGCGGGCATTCCGTAATTGCCATCACCGCTCTGGCTCCGGACCTTGTCCGCGTTCGTATGACGGCCGGCGCCAGATTCGGGCCTGATTATTCCTGGGCGGCGGTGAAAAAGGACTGGCCTCGCATTCCCGTGGACTTTTCAGGCTCAGGAAACACCCGCGTCCTGAAAACCCGCGACCTCGAAGTCCGCGTCCAGCTTTCACCCTTCCGCGTCGCCTTTTATGATCCAACCGGGCGGCTGATTTCAAAAGATGCGGACCAGCGGGGAATGGTTTCTGATGGCGGCGCCGTCCGCTGCTGGAAGTGGATGCCCCCGGATGAGAGCTATTTCGGCCTGGGCGAGAAGAGTGGACCGCTCAACAAACGCGGTCACAGCTATGTTATGTGGAATACAGACGTTTTTGGCTGGGGAGCGAGTACCGATCCCCTTTACCAGGACGTTCCCTTCTTCATCGCGCTTCGGAACGGCCGGGCTTATGGCATTTTCTTCGATAATACTTACCGCTCCACCTTCGATTTCGGCTCGGAGTTTCGCAACCTGTATTCATTCGGCGCCGAGGGCGGCGAGATGAACTATTACTTCTTCTACGGACCCGATCCGAAGACGGTCCTTGAGCGCTTCACGGAGCTGGTGGGCCGTGCACCGCTTCCGCCACGCTGGGCGCTCGGCTACCAGCAGAGCCGCTACAGCTACACCTCTGAGAAACAGGTTCGCTTCATTGCTGATAATTTCCGCGAGCGCAACATTCCGTGCGACGTCATTTATCTCGATATCGCTTACATGGACGGCTACCGCGTCTTCACGTGGGATAAGACCCATTTTCCTGATCCGGCGGGAATGACCGCCGGTCTTAGCAAAGAAGGGTTCCGCGTGGTAACCATCCTCGATCCTGGCATTAAAGTCGATCCGGATTACTGGGTCTACCAGCAGGGCCTCGCGGGTCGCGAGTTCGTCACCAACCCGGACGGCACGGTCTACAAAGGCGCCGTCTGGCCAGGAATCAGCGCCTTTCCTGATTTTACATCTCCGAAAGCGCGCGACTGGTGGGGTTCGTTATACCGCGGGCTGGTTTCCGACGGCATTGCCGGCTTCTGGAACGATATGAACGAGCCTTCCGTATTTGATGTGCCCACGAAGACCATGCCCCTTAACACTATCTTTTACGACCACGGCCTGCGTAGCCCTCATGCGAAGATTCATAACGTCTACGGCATGTTGATGTCCCGCGCCACGCGTGACGGCGCGCTGCGCCTTCGCCCCAACCAGCGGCCGTTTGTGCTCACCCGCGATACCTATGCGGGTGGGCAGCGCTATGCCGCCGTGTGGACCGGAGACAACTCAAGCACATGGGACCACCTGCGAATCAGCATCACCGAGCTGATGAACATGGGGCTCTCGGGCCTCACCTTTGCCGGCGCCGACATCGGCGGATTTGCGGAAAGTCCAAGCCCGGACCTTTACACCAGATGGCTCGAAGCCGGCGCCTTCTATCCCCTCTGCCGCACCCATACCACCCTCGGCAGCCGCGAGCAGGATCCGTGGTCTTACGGCGTCCGGCGCGAAGACATCAATCGTAAATCCATCGACCTGCGCTATCGCCTTCTTCCTTATCTATACAATGCCTTCTACCAATCTTCCCAAACCGGCCTGCCCGTGATGCGGGCTCTTCTGCTCGATTACCCCGATGATCCGGAGGCTATCGGCCAGGAAGAAGAATTCCTTTTTGGAGATGATTTGCTGGTGGCGCCGGTGGTAAAAGACGGTGAATGGAAATGGGACGTCTATCTGCCGCGCGGGGAGTGGTATGACTTCTGGTCCGGGCGGCGTTACGAAGGTCCGCGCGACGTGACATTAGATGCTCCACTCGGCAGCATCCCAATTTTCGTTCGCGGCGGCGCGATTATCCCAACCCAGCAAGTGGTGCAGTACACCGGTGAAGCGCCCATCAACCCGTTGACGTTTGAAATCTATCCGGAAGGCAATTCCTCACGCGAATACTACGAAGACGACGGCTTGAGCTTTGATTACCAGCATGGCTCGTACTTGCGCGAGCAGATTACCGTCGGGCAGTCTCCATCGCGGGTAACGATTGGTATTTCCACACGCCAGGGATCTTACCATCCTCCTGCGCGTTCTCTCGTGCTGAGAGTTCATGCGCAGCAAAGCGCTCCCCGCGAGGTCGAGCTGGATGGCCAGCCGCTCGGCGCGCGAAACTCGTCCGCATCGCTCAAACGCGCGGCCGAAGGCTGGTACTACGATCCCCCAACTCATACGGTCGCAATCAAGCTTCCCGACCGGGAGGTAGCAGTGACGGTGAAGCTGGAAAAATGATGTGATTTTGGGAGCGCGCTTGCTTCCCGCCGCCGCCGGGGTTATGATCGCGTCATCGAATGCGGGGTAATCTCTAAATTAAAACAGAATAATCTACAGACTTGTTCACTGTGGCGCCCGCAGGGCGCCACTTGACGGAGGAGGCGCAAGCAATATGAAGCGATCGACAGGCTTGTTTTTGTCACTCTTGGTTTTTGCATCTCTCTGCGCCGCGCAGCCGCAAAAGAAGCGCGTCGCAGTGCTGAATTTCGACTACGCCACGGTGCAGAGTGAAGTTTCTGCGATTTTCGGCGCAAACCAGGATGTGGGTAAGGGGATTTCTGATCTTTTAGTTAATCAGCTTGTGAAATCGGGGAATTACATCGTCGTAGAGCGGAGCGCCATCGATAAGGTCCTTGGGGAGCAGAATTTCTCCAACAGCTATCGCGCCGACCCAACAACCGCGGCTAAAATCGGGCGCCTTCTCGGCGCCGACGCGATCATCCTTGGAAGCATTACCCAGTTTGGGAGGGACGATAAAACTCAATCCCTTGGCGGTGGCGCCTTTGGAGGCATCACGCGGAAGTACGGCCTGGGCGGAATACAACGGCGAAAGGCTAAGGCTGAGGTCGGCCTTTCAGCCCGGATCGTGGGCGTGGACACCGGACAAATTTTAGCCGTGGCGGAAGGTCAGGGCGAATCCACGCGCTCCGGCGAATCGCTTCTTGGAGCGGGTGGTGGGGACGGCTCCGGAGCGGGCGCCGGCTACAGCATGGGCAGCAGCAACTTTGCCAATACGATCCTTGGCGAGGCGGTCCATGAGGCCGTCAACAATCTGGCGCAGCAGCTCGGGCAGGACGCGAACCAACTCCCAACGGAACAAAAGACTATTTCAGGCTTTGTGGCGGACGCTTCCGGCAATCCTCTGATCCTCAATGTCGGCTCCAAGGCGGGTGTAAAGGTGGGCGATCAGCTCGGTATTTACCGGAAGGTCCGCGATATTAAGGACCCGGTCACCGGAAAAGTGATCCACACCATCGAAAACAAGATTGGCGAGGTCAAAATCACCGGCGTTGACGCGCTTTCCTCCGAAGGCCAGTTTACCGGAAGCAGCCCGGCGAAAATTGGCGACATCGTTAAAAGCTTGCAATAGGCGGGGCATTCGGGCGCCGTACTGATGCGAAGCGGGCACGCCGCGCGCGGTGTCTCTCCGCTTTGTCGCCACAATGCCCGGCGCCACCGGAACATCCGAGGAGCCTCCGATGAGCTTTGAAATCGGGAACCGCATTTTTGATTACGAGATCACCGGCGTGTTGGGCGCCGGTGGCATGGGCAAGGTCTACAAAGTCCGTAATGTGATCTCGGACCGCGTCGACGCCATGAAAATCCTGCTGCCCGACCTTGCTCACGAGCCCGAGCTGGCCGACCGATTTCTACGCGAAATCAAAGTGCTGGCCAGCCTGAACCATCCGAATATTGCCGCGTTCCACACCGCGCTGACGTTTGAAAATCAGCTCATCATGGTGATGGAATTTGTAAGTGGCGTCACGCTCAACGAGAGGCTGCAGCAAGGGCCCATTCCCCTCAAGCAGGCCGTCACCTGCATCGACCAGGTGCTCGCTGCTCTCAGTTACGCCCATCGCCAGGGCGTCATCCACCGGGACATCAAGCCCGCTAACATGATGCTGACGCCGGAGGGCAGCCTTAAGCTCATGGATTTTGGCATCGCCAAAGCCGCTACCGATCCGCACTTGACGCGCACCGGCACAACTGTAGGTTCCCTGTTCTACATTTCGCCCGAGCAACTGAACGGCGGCGTGATGGATGCGCGTTCCGACCTCTATTCCCTGGGCGTCGCCATGTACGAAATCATGACGGGCAAGCGTCCGTTTGAGGGCAAGAGTGAATACTCGCTCATGGCCGCGCATCTCAAAGAAGCTCCGCGCCCGCCGATGGAAATGAACCCCGCGCTCTCCCCTGCTCTCAACAGCGTCATCCTGATGGCGCTGGCCAAAAATCCTGACGAGCGGTTTCAGTCGGCGGACGCTTTACGCGCCGCGCTCACCGAAGCCTCAAAGGATCTCGAAGCCACTACGGCGCCTGCCGTGCCGCTGCCACTCGCGGCGCCCGGGCCAGCAGAACATGCACGCCAGAATCAACTGAACCAACTGGGCGCCCAGCGCCATGAGAGCCACCGGGGACTTTACATGATGCTCGGCGCCTTGATTGCAATCGTCATCATTGTGGCAAGCGCCGTCGAATTGCCCCGGTGGTTCCGAGCGCGCGCTCACACGCAAGGCGCGGCGCCTGCCGCTGTGAACGCCACACAGCCCGCGCCTGTTCCAGTTCAGGAGCCAGCGCGCGCGCCCGCTTCCTCTGCTTCATCGCCTCCGGCATCTGCCCAGAGCAGGGTCCCGGGGCCATCGCCATCGTCCGCCCCAACGCCGCCTCTCGCCACCATCCGCGAAGGCGCCGCTAAGGCGGGCGAACCTTCACGCGCCGGCGAGCATCCAGGAGGGCCCCAAGGGCAACGGGCGCCGGAAGCGCAATCAGCACGCGGCGCGACAACGCAGGAGCCGTCACAGCGCGTTAACCCGGCTGCCCCCGCCGCGGACGCCGTCTCCGCCGTCCGAGACACGGCTGAATTGCAGACGATCGAGGATCGCATGGACCAGCTTTCTGGCCGCGCCAACGCGATGAAAGCGAGCGTCAGTAATCTTGCGCGGCAGGTCGGCTCCACGGGCCAGTTACTCCGGCCAGACGTCGTCGCATCTGAAAACCGCATGGAGCGGTACATGGATAAGGCAGATTCAGCCTTCAACGCCCACAACGCGGCCCAAACTCAGCACTATCTGGAATTAGCGGAGCGGGAAATTGAAAATCTTGAAAAGTTTTTCGGAAGATGAGATGAACTGCCCTGAAGAGTTCGGCCAATCTTGTAAGCGCATTCGAGGCGGCAAGCGGCGCTGATGCCTCTTGTCACCCAAGCCAACCGTTGGCCCGCAAAGAAGGCAGCGATCCGCTTCTAAACGGGCTTTCCCTTGAACTTTCGCCGAAGCGCCTCGTGCAGGCGGTCACGCACCACATCAGGCATGGGAAAGAGTTTTCCGTCGCAATAGAGCTCAACCGCCTTGCGCGTGGTATCAAACACCACTTTGCAGTGCGCGCATTTGCCGACGTGCTCTTCGACTAGCCGCTTTACCTCTGCGCCCAGCTCACCGTCAAGGTATTTCGAAAGTTCCTTCCAGGCTTCTTTACAGTTCAAAGCTTCACTCTCGTCTTAAAACTTTACTCAACTCTTCACGCAACTGAAACCGCGCGCGAAACAAGCGCGCTTTCACGGCTCCGGTGGTCAGGTTAAGAGCCTCCGCCGTCTCCTCTGTTGAAAGCTCCTCAACGTCCCTTAGAAAGAACACGGTGCGCAGGCTGGGCGGCAATGCTCCGGCCGCGTCGAGAAGGATTTTCTCCATTTCCTTCTGACCCATTTCCTGTTCGGGATTCGGCTTCCAATCCCTGAAGTCGCGGGGCATCACCTGCCCGTCATCATCAACGGAATCTTCCATCGGCTGCGCTTTATCCGACCGGCGCTTGCGCAGCTTCATCAGCCCTTCGTTCACCGCGATGCGGACAAGCCACGTATAAAAACGCGAATCCTCGCGGAAATCCTTGAGGTGTTCGAACGCCTTAAGAAAAGTGTCCTGGAGAACGTCCTCAGCGTCCGTTTCATTCCCCATCAGACGCACCCCAAGCCGGTAGATTTTTTTCTCGTACCGGTTCACCAATTCTTCAAAGGCTTCGCTGCTGCCATGCTTGGCTTCAGCAACGAGCTCTGATTCGGGTTTTGCGAGAGCTTCCTGCGGCAACAGAGTTCCATCCTCCGGAAAAACACTACGGTCAATATGCAGTTCCGCGTGTTCCCCGAAGTATAATGCATGTTGGCGCACGGCGCTACCGGCAGACTGTGACGCTTGATGTTCGCAAGAACTCATCTGCCTATAAGATGAAGCCACTGGAAAGAAGATACAGCCGGCGAGGACATCTTCCACCGCTTTGCGGTGGCGCCCGCCCCGTTGGTCTAAGGCGAAGCCTCGCTAGTGTTGCGTGTTTCAAACACGTTTACTTGTAGCGCCACCCTTTAGGGCGGCATGCCGGGCGTAAAGAGCCCGGCGCTACAACCAAAGAACGCGCGCCGAATAAGTCATCGTAATTTCAGAACGCAACACTAGTGATCTGACACTACATGAAACTTCATCCCCAAGCGCCCTTTAACTTTCACCGCACGCTGCGGTTCATCTTGAGTCCGCCCGCCTTGCTGAACGGGCGCCAGTTCGACCCGCTGCTTGACTATTTCGTGGAAGGTGAATTCCGCCGGGTAGCGGAAATAGGCGGCGAGCCTGTCCTTTACGGTGTTTCCGAGGACCGCACGGACAAGCCCGGCGCCGCGCTGCGCGTCCGCATCCTGCGCGGCCCGGCGGACCGGACTACTCTCGGCGCCGCCGCCGGGATCGCCGAGCGGCAGCTTGGCATGGGTGTAAGTCTTACTCCTTTCTACAACATCGCGCGGCTTGACCCCGTGCTCTCCCGCCTGGCCGTTCATTTCCGGGGTATGCGCGTTCCGCAGGTGGCGAATCCCTATGAAGCGCTCGTCTCCGCCATTCTCGAGCAGCAAATCAATCTGTCGTTTGCTCATCAAGTGAAAAAAGCCCTCATCGAAAAATACGGACAAACGGTGGAGTTTGGCGGCCAGCGGTACAATATGTTTCCGCGCCCGCAGGCGCTGGCTGAAACAACTCCCGCCAAGCTGCGGGAAATTCAGATCTCCGGTCCCAAAGCTAAATACATCATTGCCATCTCCGAAGCCGTGGCGACAGGGGCCCTCGATCTCGACGCCCTGCGCGCGCTTCTGCCGGCACTTGCCCACGAGAAGCTCCTCGCGCTGAATGGCGTAGGCGCCTGGACCACGCACTACGTCGGCATGAGAGCTCTGGGGCACATCGATTGCCTCCCCGCCGCCGACGTTGGGCTGCAAAAGGCCATACAATTCTTTTACGGCCTGAGAAAGCAGCCTGAGTGCGTGCGCGTCGAAACCATGGCGCGCAAGTGGCAGGGCTGGCGAAGCTATGCGACTTTTTATCTCTGGCTGACCTATTGGGAGAATACACAATGGAAAGAAAATCTACGCGCCGAAATCCGG
The DNA here is from genome assembly GCA_050745325.1 of Terriglobia bacterium. GTDB lineage: Bacteria > Acidobacteriota > Terriglobia > UBA7540 > UBA7540 > RH2-MAG17b. The sequence continues at coordinate 2,905 of JBOGJY010000092.1, read as the reverse complement.
TCTCTGCGTCCACGGAAAAACGCGTGAGCGCGCCGGCGGGGCAAGCTTCTGAGTTTCTTGGTCTCGCCGAACACGCGCTGGCCAAGCACTACCTTCCCCGCATCACCGGCTGCCTTGACGAGTTGAGCGAGGAAGACATCTGGTGGCGTCCTAACCCCGCCTCAAATAGCGCCGGGAATCTGGTTCTGAACCTCGCCGGGAACATCCGGCAGTGGATTACCTCGGGCCTGGGCGGCGCGCCGGACATTCGTAATCGCGACGTGGAATTCAGCGAGAAGGGGCCGATTGGCAGCCGCCTTCTTGCGGCCATTCTGGCAAAAGAGGTTAGCGCCGCCTGCCTCATAATTCGAAAACTCACTCCGGCGGAACTCCAAGCCGGATATACGATTCAGAAATACCGCCGTGTCACGGGCATGGATGCGGTTCAGCGCGTGGTTGAACATTTCGCTTATCACGCCGGGCAAATCATTTATTTGACCAAACTCCGCCTTGGCAAGGACATGGGGTTCACCCATCTACCGGGTGAAAAGAAGCCGCGCCGCGCCGGTTTGCCCACCCGCTGAGAAAGGACATCATTTGCTTCTCGAAATTCAAAGGTCGGCCCGCTCGAGATTTATCATGACGGTCAGGGAAGTATTCGGGATCGAGCCCGCTGACCCTGCGCTCGGGTTCCCCCCTTCGCCTGAGATGGGTGAGATTTCCATCACCTCCTGCTTCGATCTCGCCAAACAGCTCAAGCAGCCCCCGCGAAAGATCGCGCAGCAGATCGCGGACCGCCTGCTGCCCATAGAAGGCGTGGAGCGCATCAGCATCGCGGGCCCAGGGTATATCAACCTTCACCTCGACCGCGCCGCGTTGGTCTCCGCCGTGTTTCGAAATCGCGCCCTCGCGGAGCCGCATTTTGAGCCTCAATCTTCCAAACCAGCTTCCAAAGATAAGATTCTGGTCGAGCACACAAGCATCAACCCCAACAAGGCGGCGCACATCGGCCACCTCCGCAACGCCGTGCTGGGGGACACGCTGGCGCGGCTGCTGCGCTACCAGGGCCACGAAGTTGAGGTTGAGAACTATATTGATAACACAGGCGTCCAGGTGGCCGACGTGGTCAACGGCTTCGCGCATCTCGAAAAGAAGACGGTGGCAGAGGTCCGCGAAATGGCGTCCTCCGCGCCGCGATTTGATTACCTCTGCTGGGATCTATATGCGCGCGTATTTCAACGCTATGAGAGCGACCCCTCCGCGCTCGCCCTGCGCAAGGAAACCCTGAAGGCCATCGAAGAGGGCCACGGCGAGATGGCGGAGATGGCGGCGGTGGTTTCAACCGCCATCTCGAAACTTCACTTGGATACCATGCGCCGCGTCAACATCCGCTACGGCCTGCTGGTTGAGGAAAGCGAGATTCTGCGCCTGGAATTCTGGAAGTACGCCTTCGAGTTGATGAAAAAGAACGGCGCCGTCCGCTTCGAGGACTCGGGAAAGAATCAGGGCTGTTGGGTGATGGGCCTTGAAGACGGCGATTCCGCCGAAGCCGCGGAGGATGGCGAGGAGGACGTGAAGATCATCGTGCGCTCGAACGGCACTGTGACCTACGTCGGGAAGGATATCGCCTATCACCTTTGGAAATTCAACTTGCTGGGCCGCGACTTTCAATATCAGCGTTTTTACCGCTATCCCGATGGCCACGAAGCCTGGCGCACGGCGCTGGAGGAGGAATCCGGCGCGCCGCCGTTTGGCCGCGGGAGCACAGCCTACGCCGTAATCGATACGCGGCAATCCTATTTGCAGGACGTTGTTCGCAGGGCGTTTCTGGCTCTGGGCTACCAGGAGCAGGCTGCCCACCTTCACCACTTCGCCTACGAGGTGGTGGGCCTTTCGCTCCGCTGCGCGGCGGAAATGGGGCTGAGCGTGACCGGAGACGATAGAAATTACGTGGAAGTCTCCGGCCGCAAGGGGCTTGGCCTCAAGGCGGATGACCTGATCGATACGCTTGTGGCCGAAGCTCTGAAAGAAGTGCGCGCGCGGGAGATGACCTCCGCCCCCGCCGAACAAGAGAGTATCGCGCAAATGATTGCCGTGAGCGCCCTACGCTACTTCCTGCTGAAGTACACACGCCGCACCATCATTGCATTTGATCTTCAGGACGCGCTTGCCTTCGAAGGCGAAACCGGCCCTTACCTGCAATACACCGTCGTCCGCGCGCGTAATATTTTCCGGAAATTTGAGGAGGCGCACGCTGGCTTTGACCCTCGAACCTTGCTGGAGCATCTCACCCAGGACCAACTGCGCCAGTTCCTCAGCGGAAAAGACAGCGCGGATTTTTGGGAGCTGGTTCTGCTTGCGGCTCAGCTTGAAGTGACTGTGGAACAGGCCATCTCGGCTGAGGAGCCGGCAACGCTGGCTAAATATGCGTTCCGCCTGGCGCAGGCATTCAACAATTTCTACCATCACTATCACATTCTCCACGAAGCAGACGCGGCGATGCGGTTGTTCCTCCTTTTCCTTGTCTTCCTTGCCAGCCAGTCGCTCGCGCAGGCGCTGGAGTTGCTCGGCATTGAGATTCCGGAGCGCATGTAAGGCGCATCGTGCACTCATTCCGGGCACGCATTTCGGGCTTGTTTGCGCTTTCGCATGGGGTTACGATAGTCCCCTTATTTAACATTATTCTTTTCTGGAGGCTTCTTATGTCAGACATGTCTCGCCGCGGTTTCATGCGGACGACGGCGGGCGGGGCGCTCGCCGGCTCATTCTTGCTCGAACCAGCCCCGATCGCCGCTTCGCCGCGGCCCGCGCCGCCGAGCGACACCGTCCGGTTCGCAATCATCGGCTGCGGCATGAGGGGATCGGGCCTCCTCTCGACCGCGATCAAGCTGCCGGGGGTCGAGTGCGTTGCGGCAAGCGAGCTTTA
>JBOGJY010000091.1:0-15648 GCA_050745325.1 Terriglobia bacterium | reverse complement strand
GCCGGCTCGACGGGTTCCGGCAAAAGCGTGGCCATCAATTCGCTCATTCTCTCGCTGCTCTTTAAATCCACGCCGGACGACGTGCGGCTGATCCTGATCGATCCGAAGCGCATCGAGCTGAATCTCTACGATGGAATCCCGCACCTGTTCACTCCAATCGTCACCGAGCCAAAGGTGGCCGCCAACGTCCTGCGGCGCGCGACGTTTGAAATGGAAGAGCGCCTGAAGCGGCTGGCGCAGCATGGCGTGCGCAACATCGAGCAGTACAACAAGCTGTTCGAGCCCGGCTCGAACCTGAGCCTCTTTGACGAAGAAGGCGGGCAGCAGGAAGGCCCGCTGCCTTATCTGGTGATCGTGATTGACGAACTGGCCGACTTGATGATGGTGGAGCCGCAAAACGTGGAAGAGTCCATCACGCGCCTCGCGCAAATGGCGCGCGCGGTGGGCATCCACCTGATTCTCGCCACCCAGCGCCCCTCGGTAGACGTCATCACAGGGCTGATCAAGGCCAACCTGCCCTCGCGCGTTTCTTTCCGCGTGGCTTCGAAAGTGGATTCCCGCACCATCCTCGATTCGAACGGCGCGGAAGCTTTGCTCGGGCGCGGCGACATGCTCTTTATGCCGCCTGCAAGTTCGCGCCTGGTGCGGCTGCACGGCTCGCTCGTGACCGAGAAGGAAATCAACAAGGTGGTGGATTGGTGGAAGTCGCAGTCGATCCCGCAGTATAACGAAGAATTTCTGAAGCCATTGCGCGACCGGGATGGCGGCGGCGAAGATGACGAGGAAGAGGAATCCTCCGCCGACCTCGATGCGGTTTACGAAGATGCGGTGCGTATTGTGGTTGAATCGGGCAAGGCTTCCACGTCATTGTTGCAGCGGCGTCTGCGTTTGGGCTATGGACGCGCCGCGCGCCTGCTCGATCTGATGCAGAAGGACGGCGTCATTAGCGCGCCTGATGGCTCCCGGCCCCGCGAGGTGTTGAAGCGCCCCGAATGGCTCCAGGAAGTGGATGAGCCCATGCGCTGACGCGCGACTCGTGTTGCGTTTTTCAAATACGTTTACTTGCAGCGTCGCCCTTTAGGGCGACATGCCGCGCGTAAAGAGTTTGTGTGGCAACTGCGGTTGTAGCGGCGGCCTCTGGCCGCCGGTCTTTACTATTTAAGAACCGGCGGCGGGGACGCCGCCGCTACAACAGGTCTCAACTCCACAGCCGGTCGTCCCAAGACTCTTTCTCGTTCCACTGATCGGTAGGCTCGAAATATCCTGTGCCGGGCTTCAGATGCCGCCGCACCACGTCTTCGTTGAGCGTCACACCGAGGCCGGGCTTATCCGGGACAGTAATGAAGCCCTTGTCGATGATCGGCTTGTCAACGCCCTCAACCAGGTCTTGCCACCAGGGAACGTCGAGCGAGTGGTTTTCCATGGCGAGAAAGTTTCGCGTGGCCGCCGCGCAATGAACAGAAGCCATGCAGCCGACAGGCGTCGCGGCCATGTGCATGGCCATTGGAACCCCATATTTAAAGGCCATGTCACCGATCCTGTGCGTCCTAAGGATTCCACCGGACGTTTCCAGATCGGGATGAATCTTGCTTACCGCGTGGTTCGAGCAGAGCGTTTCAAAATCTTCTTCCCGGTAGATGTCTTCCCCGGTCAGCGTGGGGGTGGGGCTTTCTTCCGTAATCCGCTTTAGCAGATCGGTGTAATACCACGGAATTACATCTTCGATCCAGGAGAGATTGTATTTCTCGTAAGCGCGCCCCAGCCTCATGCACGACTTCACTCCGATGTGGCCCAGATGGTCCATGGAAAGCGGAATCTCCATGCCCACCGCCTCGCGCACCGCGGCGACGTATTCGCAAAGCTTGTCGATGCCCTTCTCTGTCACTTCGGTGGCGACGAACGGATGAGGCTGGTCAAATTGTTCCCAGCGGCTCAAACCGGAGGGCCGCGTCACCGTGCCCGGAATGTCCTCGATCAGGTTGATGCCAAGGTCCATCTTCAGCCACGTCAGCCCCATCTCTTCCTTGCGTGCCTTTTCGCGCGCCGCGTAAATCTTCGGGTCTTTTGATTCGGTCGTATCCGCGTAGATTCTGATCTTGTCGCGCCATTTTCCGCCGAGCATCTGATAGATGGGCACGCCGTAGACTTTTCCAGCGAGGTCCCACAGCGCGATCTCAATCGCCACCACGCCGCCCGCTTGCCGCGCATTGCCTCCGAATTGCTGAATCTTCTGAAATATGAAATCGACATTCAGCGGATTTTCACCCAGAATCCGGTTCTTCAGCATGAGCGCGTAATCGGGACCGGCGCCGTCGCGCACCTCACCCAGCCCATAAACGCCCTGGTTGGTGTCAATGCGGATGATAGGGCACGGGCTTGGTCCAGGCTTCACCACGATCGCATAGCGCAGATCCGTAATCTTAAGGCTCGACGGGTTCGAGTTCGTATTCACGTTTTGGAAGTACGGCCCCGGCTCAGCTTCTGCCCTGCCCGCCAGAAGACCCCCGCCCAGCACGGCAGCCGACGTCTTCAAGACTCCCCGGCGGTTCCACATCGGTTCATTTCGCATGATTTGATTCCTCCGTATGAATTGGCGCTTTCAGTGAACGCCTGCAATGCTTAGCCTGGATTATTCATGAAGCGCGGGTCTGCGGACAGGGGACGGGGTTTTAGAGTCTGTGTGACAACCCGTATTTGTAGCGCCGGGCTTCAGCCCGGCACACCCGTTTTCTTGCATTTGCCGCCCTGAAGGACGGCGCTACGCGGCTTCCCGAAAAGTTGTCACACAGACTCTTTAACCCCGTCGAAAGCTGGCGCGGGTGACGCATCCATAATAACCACTGTATGCGCCACACGCCGCGGCTACCAGCTCGGTCGATGATCAGCGGAAGAGACGCAGACCGCAAAATCGGCGTTGTTTGCGACCTGCCTAGTCGAAGAAGTCACGATCCTCCTCCGATAGGTGTGTTTTGGCTGCCCGGACGTTGAACGTGACACCAAGGCCCGGCTTATCCCAAACGTCGATGAAACCCTTTTTGACGATCGGGTCCGGCAACCCCTCGACAATGTCATACCACCAATTCGGGTCGCCCATCGGATACTCGAAAGCGATATAGTTCTGCGGCAGGGTGGCCGCCATCTGCACTTCCGCGGCCAGTCCGAACAGCCCGTCGAAAATTCCGTGCGGAGCCACCAGGATGCCGTGGAGATGGGCGTATTCAGCGATCCACTTCAATTCGGCAATTCCGCCCACATCTTCCGGGTCGGGGCCGATCACATTGACAGCCTGATTTTCGATGAGATCTTTATAGTTCTCCCGGAGGTAGATCTCCTCTCCGGTGTGAATCGGGGTCGACGTGCTCTCGGTGACCTGCTTGAAAACCTGGGCGTTCGGGTAAGGCATGTAGTCACCTGTGATCATGTCTTCAAGCCAGGTGATGTGGAGCGGTTCCATCGCTCGCGCAAACCGGATTGCATCCTTGGGTGTCCAGCCCGGCCCGCAGTCCAAGGCGAGCCCCACTTCACTGCCCAGGACTTTCTTCATCGCTTCGACGCAGGTGATGACATAGTCTAAGCCACGTTCCGTCAGCAGGCCGTAATCGGAATGCGGCGGTCCTGTCCGTGGTTCGTCGTACCAGGCGTCCGGGATGGCAGTCAGCATTGCCGGATTGTGGAAGGCGACGGGCTGCTTGATCAGCGTGTAGCCCTCTTTAGCCTCCTTCACGCTCGCCGCGATCTCGGCGTAATCCTGCGGCGTGCGGGGTACCCTGTGGACGTTGTTAATGGAGTTTCCATAGACGCGGACGCGGTCGCGGAGCTTTCCGCCCAGCAGTTTATACACCGGTAATCCGGCCACCTGCCCTGCGATATCCCACAGCGCGATCTCAATCGCGCTCACCGCCGCGCCCCATGGCTTGAACGCGCCCATCCGGCGGATTTTCAGCATCACGCGCGCCACGTCCGTCGGGTCTTCACCCAGAAGATACCTCTTATAAAAAAGCACCATCGGTTTGAGATACGGCTTGGCAGACTCCGCTTGACCGTAGCCGGAAATGCCCTGATCCGTGACGATTCGAACCGTTGGGTTGCGGCCGATGATTGCGCATTTGAGGTCTGTGATCTTGATCGATCCATTCCCCGTCCGTGTTTCAGGGAGCGGCATACCGTCCCCCGGCTGAGCTCCTAACGCTGTTGCTGCCGCTGCCCCCGAAAGCGATCCCATAAATCCTCTTCGCGTCAAATTATCCATCGATTCCTCCGTATGAAATGGCGCTTTCCGTGAGCACCTGCAATGCATAGCAAAGCTTTTCATGAATTCGGCCACGCCGCATGAATCGGAGCCCTGATACAATGCGGACCGAATTTAGCCGAGTATTGCTAAGAACAGCGCCTGCCTCAGTGTTCTTTCATGCGCAGCTTTGAGCCTTGCGACGCAACCCACTTATTAAATTCCTCAATCATCGGGTTTGTCCAGCGCCCGTCGATCTCGCCCGGCGTATATTTCTGCTCGCGCAGCATCATCTCTCCCCAATTATCGACAAGGTGGTCCATCTCCGCATGGTCAGCCACTTGTTCGGCGAGTTGCGGCGGGATAAATGTGATGCCCTCTGGATCGCTTACGGCCACATCTCCGGGCATCACGGTCGCCTGGCCAATTCGAATAGGCACGTTGATGCCCATCAGCATCACATTTCTTAACGCGGATGGGTCCGTCCCCCGGCAAAAAACCTCGATGCCTTTGATTTCGTTAATTTCGGCGGTGTCGCGCACCGAGCCATCTACGATGATTCCGTCAGGGGATAATCCGCTATGTTCTTTGGTGAAGACAGAGGTGGCAAGGTTGGACCCGACGATAGTGCCGTCTTGGATCTTCCCGAAGAGGTTCACCACCATCACGTCGCCGGGCTTGAGCGTGTTAATAATCCAGGAATTCTCTCCGTTGACGATATCCCCTTCCTTCTTCCCATTGGCTCTGATCACCGAGTCCACATCGGGCCGGTAAGGCATAAACACCGCCGTCACCACCCGGCCAATCAGCCGCTGCTCCGAAGGGTTAATCACCTTCCAGCCTCTTTCGAATTGATTGTGATAGCCTGCCCTCTGCAAGACTTCCCAGGCTTCTTCGGCCGTTGCGTCCTTGAGGCGCTGTAAGACCGAATCGGGGACCTCGGGCCGCCCGTCGGCAAAGCGGCCGCCCTTCCAAGCCTGCGTGAAGTCGATGAGCTGTTCCTTCGTGAACATTCCGATCTGAGCCCATCCACAGACGCTGGACCCGAGTATAAGAATGACTGAGACCGCCAACCAGAAATACCTTTTCATTCATCTGCCTCCTCACTCGAAGTTAGGAACCGCCCTGCAGCAGGAACCTGCGGCCCGCCGCCGCGCACGCTCTTTCCGGAATGCGTCAAAACAACAGTTTTAACGCTAATTGGAACTCGCGGTTATCAATGTTTGTCGACGTAATCTTGGCCACTGTAGGAGAACCGATGCTGGCATTGGGAAACTGGAACGACGGCGTGTTGAACGCGTTGAAAGACTCTGCCCGGAACTGCACGTTGAGACGCTCGCTAATCCTCGTATTCTTGACCAGCGAGAGATCGAAATCGGTCAGACCCGGACCGCGCAGCACGCCGCGGGAGACATTGCCGTAGGTGTTTGCCGGAGGCGCGATGAAACAAGACGCGTTGTACCAGCGGGAGGGATCGGGATTCGCAAGCGCGCCGGAACAAATCCGGTTGGGCCAGCTTGGCGCGCCGTTGTTCACCCCGCTGTTCAGGCTTAAGCTGAACGGCAAGCCGGTTTGAATCGTGCTAATGCCGTCGAATTCCCATCCGCCCACAACCCGGCTCATCAAGCCGCTGGCTGCGAAGCGATGTCCGCGCCCGAAAGGCAGTAAGTAAACCCAGCTCCCTACGAACCTGTTCGTGACGTCAAAGCCCGACGGGCCGTACCCCGCTTTGCGGTCGGTGTAGGTCTGCGGGTTTCCCACAGCGCCGCCGCCGCTTGCGGACGTTCCGGCGTAATCGAGCGATTTGGCATAAGTATAGCTGGCGAGAAACTGCAACCCGCGGGAGACATTCTTTTGCAGCTTAACTTGCAGGCTGTTGTAGTTCGACATGTTGCCGGGAAAATAATAGTTGATGGTTGCGACGTTGGAGAGCGGTAGAATCAGGCGTCTGGAAGCAAGAGATCCCGCGCCTGGCTCGACCTCATTCATGTTGTAGCCTTCCTGCAAGTGTATCCCGCGGCTGCCGCCGTAGGCGACCTCCAAAAGCATACTGGCTGTGAGCTGCCGCTGCGCATCAAGATTATAAGTTTCCATGTAAGGTGTTTGATTCGCAAACGCCCAGCCCAGCGCCAGAGGATTGGCAGCGTTCAATTGCGCGGCGGTGAATGGCTGCACGGAGGTAGCCGGGCCGAAAGGATTATTAATGGCAGGGACGGAAGACATCTGGGAGCCGAGCGGGTAGACGCCAGGGTTGTAGTTCTGGGATACGGTATACGGCACTTGCTGTCCCAGGAAGTTAGATCCCGACGGATTGAGAGGGAAATAGCTGATGCCGTACCCACCACGAATCACTGTTTTACCGTTGCCGATCGGATCGTACGCGAATCCGATGCGCGGCTGCACGTTGCCATAGCGTGTCTGAACGTTGACGGCGCCCGAGGTTCCGTTGACACCCGCGTAAATCAATTGATCCGAGGCAGGGTCAAAATTCACCTGCCGGTTGCGCTCTTCCGTGGGCGAGGTGAAGATGTCGTAGCGAACGCCGAGGTTGAGCGTGAGTTTCGCGTTGACCTTCCAATCGTCCTCTAGAAAAGCGGCATATTCATAATCGGCCAGATAGTACGGCGTAATCAGGAAACCACGGGAACCGCTGGTCGAAAAACCAAGCAACATGGTCGCGATGCCTGACCCTCCCGCCGCGGTTACAGGATTGTTGGTAAAGTTGTCGTTGAAATTGAGCGTTCCCCGCGTGTTCGTGTTTGTGAACGGCTCGAAAGCCTTGTGAACGCCACGAAAACCGAATTTCAACTGATGCCTGGATAGAATCCACGAGACCGTGTCTTCAAGCTGCTCGTCGGTTTCCTTGGGGTTTGCGGGAAGAAAGGCCGGTCCACCGCTTAACCCGGTAAAGTCTTGCGGTGTGATGTTGGGTATTCCAGTGGTATACGGCGTCACGTTGATGTTCTGGATTCCGAGCGCGGTGGCGGGATTATGGCCGAAATCGGATTGCCGCGTGAAAGGATTTGTCCGGACGTAGCCGGCGCGGAAATCATTCACAAGGTTGGGTTGAAAGATGTGAGTTTCGTCGAACGCAAGGCCTTGCGCGGCCAGCGTCGTGTCCTGGACGCCAGCCACATACTGGCCAAGATCGTACTTCTTAGCCTGCGTTGGGTTAGAGAACAGACAGCAGGCCGATTGTCCCTGTGGCGCAACCAGAACATAATTTTCGTAACTGAAGCGCGTGAACATCGAGTCTTTCTGGCTGAATGTATGGTCCACCCGGATGTTGCCGCCGTTGTCGTTAACGGTGCGGTCCGCGGTGTCGAGATAATTGTTGAAATTGCCGGAAGCGTTGGGCAGCGGGTAAAGACTTGCGACGGTCAGACCCACTGAATTGATCAGACCCGGAGGGATCACGTTGCCGGGGAACTGCTGGCGAACCGTCTGGCCGCCAACAACCGTTGAAGTAAAGGGATTGTAGATCGGGATCAAGGTTCCATTGCTCGAGGTGTACTGGCTGAAGTCCCCGGTTCGCGCCGCCGCGGTAGGAACGGAGTTCACAAAGGAGAGGCCTTGAATCTGCCGTTCGCCGTAGTAATCGAAGAAAACGAACGTATGATCACGTCCGTTGTAAACCTTCGGGATGATCACCGGCCCACCCAGCGTGGCCTCAAATTGGTTGCGGATAAATGGCGGGTTAGGCTGGTTGGGCGCGGCAAAGTAGTTGCGGGCGTTCAGCGTGGTGTTGCGAAGGAAGTCCATGGCCGAGCCATGAATCTGGTTTGAGCCGGACCGCGTGGAGACGGAAACCACGCCGGCGCCACGGCCAAACTCCGCCGAGTAAGTTCCGGTGAGCACCTTGAATTCCTGGATCGATTCCACCGAAGGCTGCACCATGACCGTGTTAAACGTCGCTTCGTTGTCTTCAATGCCGTCGACCAGCCACGCGTTGGCGTTGGCTTGGCTGCCCAGCGCGTTGAAGTCGGACGCGGCGCGCGGATTGAAGCTGCTTTGCCCGGAGAGGTTCTCGCCGATTTGCCCGGTGGTCACGCCGGGCGACAGCCAGACCAGTTGAGCAAAATTGCGTCCGTTCAGCGGTAGAGATTCAACCGGGGCCCGATTGATCACTTGCCCGAGCGAGGAGCTTTGGGACTCGACAAGAGGAGGCGCGGCGGTTACGCTTACGGTTTGGGTCATTTCGCCAAGGCTCAGAGTTACGTCAACTCTGGCTTGCTGATCCACCTGAAGCACGATGTTGGATCGGACTTCGCTGCGGAAGCCCTGCTTCTCAACTTTCACCTGGTAAACGCCCGGAATGAGAAAAGGAGCCGAATAGTAGCCGTTCTGGCCGGTCTGATAAGTGAGTGAAGTCCCCTTCTCCGTATTGGTGACCGTCACCGCCGCTGCGGGAATGACGGCCCCGCTGGCCTCCTGAACCGTGCCCACGATGGTGCCCGTCGTAACCTGGGCGCCGGAAGGGACCGCAAGCCAGGGCAGAACCGCTAAGAAGAATAGAGCGAATACGGTTGATCGCTTGGTCATATTTGTTCTCCTCCTCGATGGAATACGATCACGAACCCTCGTCCAACCCCGGCTGAGCCTGGCTTTGATTGATTGTTTCACCGCAAAAGGTGAGTGCAGACGCGGACACGCCGGAAATTCCAACCGTAAAGAAACAATCTGCCCAACGGACCATCTCTTCGTCCAGCCCCCATTGAACATTCGCTCGATAGTTCTCTCCTGAATCAAATTTTCACCGGAATTTATCAAGTGCTAAACTTCTTGTCAAGAGAAATCACTTTCCATGATATGAAATTCGGATTGCTAGTCGAGGATTTGCTCCAGACCAACGAGTCGTAGCCTCGTTAGTGTTATGTCACCGAAGCTTGTTGATAAATTTCCCCTGTTTCCAGGGGCCGGGTTTCGAGCCCCATCAGGGGCGGAAGAAGGTAGCCCAGGGCGGAAGCCCTGGGATCAAGCGGCCCTCACCCCGCCTTCGGCGCCCCTCGCCCGCGCGGGCGGGAGAGGGGCAGGGGGGAGAGAGGCATTTTGCTAACCCACGGCTCGCGCCGTGGGCTATATTCTGACGCTCCTGCGGAGCTGGCTTAGACAATGAACTTCGGCCCCGGTCTTTAATATTTGAAAACCGGCGGCGCGGACGCCGCTACAGCAGTGGGCGCCACTATAATATGTAATCCTCAATAAGCGTCGAGGGCCCGGCGAATATGCTGGGCCACAACGGGCGGATTAAGGGGCTTGGCCACCGAGTCAAAGGCGCCCAGTTGCAGCACCGCTTGCGCTTCGTTGGCCACAGAAGGAGTGGTCAGCATAATGACGCGGGTCTTTTGCAGCACACCGTCAGACCCAAACTGCTTGAGCAGAGAAATCCCATCCACATTTGTCAGGTCCACTTCCATCAGGATCACCTTTGATTGGAGAGCTGGTTCTGGTCCCGCCAGCAATTTTTCAGCAGCGCGCCCATCCTGAATCCAACGACTGCGGTAACCCCGGGATTCCAGCGTGTGTAACAATAGAGAAGCTTGGGCCTCATCGCGCATGACCAGCGCAACGTCTGTTTTCTGCCTGGCGCCCTGGCGTCCGGAGGCGGGTCCCGCAGCCGCCGCTCTGCATCCGCCCGCGGATTGAGAGCAGGCCCGCGCTATCGCCGCCGACTCATAGAGCTCTTCCAAGTTCATGCCGTCTTCGGGGAATTGCGCAACGCCTGCGCTCAGCCTCACCTGAAATTCTGCCCCGCTCTTGGACTTGAAAGTCTCCTTGTGGATGCGGTCGAGCAAACCCGTGAGCCGCTGCACCCCGTCGTAGCGGGTCAATCCATACATCCCTACGACGAACTCTCCCCCGCCCCAGCGCGCAAAAACGTCTTCGCTGCGGAAGGCGTTCTGCAGCAGACGTGCGGTACGCTCAAGGGCGATATCTCCCGCCGCCTGACCGTGGCCGGCGTTAATACGCTTCAGGTCTTCAATTTCGAGAGCTGCCAGAGAGAAGGGCTGTTCATGTTTCCGCGAAAGCTCGATAAAGTCCGCCATCATCTGGCTTGACTTGCGCCGGTTGAAGGCGCCGGTCAGGAGGTCCGTTTCTGAAATTCTTCTTTGCATTCGGACTCGTTCCAGCCGGTTGAAGATACGGGTCAGCAGCTCGGGCCCTACGATGGGCTTCGAAACGAAGTCGTCCGCGCCTGCGGCAAAGACGCGCTGAATGGCGCCGGGATTGTTGTGTCCGGTGAGGAAGATGATGGGAGTTTGCGCCCAGCGGGAATCGTTGCGGACCACACGGCAGAGATCAAGGCCGCTGAGCCCGGGCATATCCACGTCGAGCACCAGCAAGTCCGGAACAAATGCTTCAAGGGAGTCCCAGAATTGCGCCGGGTCGGCGAGGGTCTTGATTAAGGCGCCGCGGGTTTCAAGGAGGGAGCAAAGCAGGCTCAAAATGTGAGGGTCGTCGTCAACCGCCATAATCCGCACATCCGCGGAGTGGAGGCGGTCAACAAGTTTCAAGCCCGCCTCAAGGATCTTTGACGCGGGGGATGACCGTGACAGGAACCCGTGCCCGCCGCGCCGCGCTACTTCTACGCGGTCGGTAAACGTATCCTTCGAAGTCAGGACGATCACGGGCACAGGCGGAGCGTGCGCGGCCAGACTCTCGATGAACTCCAGCCCTTCTTCCTCCTTCCCGGAAAGGAAAAGACTGGCCAGCGCCACATCGGGAATATCTTCCGCGATCATGCTGGCGGCGCGCGCAAAATCCCGGGCCCTCCGGACGCGGACACTGTGTCCCAAAGCCTCCGCCTCAAGGCGCTCCGAGAATTCATCATCCGAATCCACAATGAGGATTGAAGTCTGGCTTTCATCGCCAGCCCTTTCTGTTAGCGGGGCCGCGCTGATGGAAGGCTTCTCCACATCCAGGCGGAGCGCAACGGCGAGTTCAGAATACCGCATGGCCTGCGCATGGCCTGATGAGACGGCGCCCGCGAGAATCCCCTCCATCTCACGCGCGAAGCGGGATCCCGCCGCAAAACCGATCGTCCCCAGCAAGCCCGCCAGCTTGTGCGCCTCCCGCCGCGCCAACTCCCGCACGCCAGGTTTAAGATTGCCCTCGAGCAAAGCCGCGCCGGCGCCATCGAGCGTTTCCAAGCGTTCCGCGACCGTTTCCAGAAAGCGGCTTCGGGCGGCGGCGACGGCGTGTTGCATTTTTGTCTCTCCGGCGGAGGGCGCGAGCAGTATCCCAAGCGCCTGAGCCGTCTGCCGCGCCAGCTCGTTCTGATCTAACGGCGGAAGCAGGATTTCCCGGATGCGGAGATCGGCGGCCAGCCTTCTGGCCGCTTCGCCCGAAGATTCTGTACTGGCGTAATAGATGACAGGAAGCTCCGCCCATTGCGGGTTAGCGCGAAGCTCTTCAAGGGCCTCCAGAGCCGCGGTTGTAGCGGCGGTCTCTGGCCGCCGGTCTTTATTTATCAAGTGATTTGGCGGCGGGGACGCCGCCGCTACAGCTCCATCGAGATCGCTATCCAGGATGAGCAGTGAAACGCTGCCGCCCGCGAGTTCCTCCTGAATTTCAGGGACGCTCGAAACGCGGCTGATGGGATAATCGTTTAGCCTCCGCTTCAACGAATCTTTCAAGACGGCGTCAAATCCGCCCAGCAATACACGTGGCATGAATTCATCCCTCCTGCGCCGTCACTTCGCCGCGCCCGGTTTCCCATCCGAGAAGGTCCGCAACCTCGCCGGCCAATCTCGAAGGGTCGTAAGGTTTTGCAATGACCCCTTTGGCGCCGAGCGTCCTGAATCTTCTGATATCTGCGGCTTGAATCTTCGCGGTGAGAAATACGACGGGTATGTCTACGGTTCGAGCGTTAGTCTGAAGTTCTTTCAGCGTCTGGGGGCCGTCCATATCAGGCATCATGACGTCGAGTAGGATTGCGTCGGGCCGCTCCGCCGCTGCCAGGGCAATGCCTTCGACTCCCGATGCGGCTATCGTTACCGTCCAGCCGGCGAGAATCTCAAGTGTCGCCCGCGTTACTTCGCCAATCGCCTCGTCGTCATCAATCAAAAGTATTCTTCTCGACATGCCGGGTTACTCCTTGCTGGTGCGGCGGCGTCCTCGCCGCCGGCCTTTACTATTTACAACCCGGCGGCCAGAGGACGCCGCCGCTACAACCGCAGAGGTAGCGCGATAGACGTTCAAGTTATTCACGCGCAGATCCTTACTGAGTCCGAACCGGCAGAGAAAAGAAAAAGGCGCTGCCCTGGCCAAGCTTGCTCTCCGCCCAGATGCGGCCATTGTGTTGTGCAACGATACTGCGGCAAATCGCAAGGCCCAGGCCCGTGCCTCCCTTTTCCCGGGAGTCGCCGGCATCGACTTGCTGAAAACGCTCGAAAACCTGGGTTAACTTGTCAACCGGTATCCCGCGTCCGGGGTCCTTCACCTGGAACAAGACCTCTCCATCGATCTGATCCACCGTCACCCGGACGGTCGAACCCGAGGGCGAAAACTTGATCGCGTTATTGAGCAGGTTGATGAGCACCTGGATAATCTGGTCGGGATCAACCTGGAAGAAAATCGGACGCGCGCTAATTGCGATCATAATTCCGTGTGACGCCGCAGCCACACGCATCAGCGCCACCGCCTGCTCCAGCAGCGTGGAAGCGTCGCACTGCTTTTTCTCGATACGGGCTTTGCCCGATTCAATGCGTTCGAGATCGAGAATGTCACTGACCAAGCGCGCCAAACGGTCCGTATTTTCCATCCCTACCTTAATCATGGGCTGGCACTTACCGGCCGCCTGGCAAAGCTTGCCGGTTGCGAGCAAGCCCAGCACGCCCCGGATGGCTGTAAGCGGCGTCCGGACCTCGTGGCTAACGATAGAAACGAACTCATTTTTCATTTTTTCCACCGCGCGGCGGGCGGTGACATCGTGAAATACGAGCACGGCGCCGAGGCTGCCCTTTACCTCACCCAAAATGGGGGTAACAACACATTCGACCGCAAGGGTCGTCCCGTCCTTCCGCACGAGGACTGCCCCGTCTGCGTGGAATTCCGTCCCTTCTTTCAAGGCAACTTGGATCGGGCAGTCGCCTTCGCTCGGAACTCCGTCTTCCGGCGGCCGCGACAGCAGCATGTTGCGCATAGATTTGCCAATAAGGTCTTCCGGCTTCGAGCCCGCCATGCTCGCCCCGGCAGGATTGATGAAAGTGCAGATGCCCGATTCGTCCAGGCCGCAGATTCCATCCCCGGCCGAGTTCAGGATGAGCTGCTGCTGCAGCCGGAGGCGCTCCAGCGCTTTTTGCGCGCGCCGCTGGTCCGTGATGTCGCGGCAGACTTTAGAGAATCCGCGCAGGCGCCCGGAAGCGTCGTGTAACGCGGTTAATATGACACTGGCCAGGAAGACCGAGCCGTCTTTCCGCACGCTCGACCGCTCCCCCTCAAGTCTTCCCTCCACCGCCGCCAGCCACAAATCATTGCCGGGATCTCCCCGTTCTACCGCTTCGCGGGTGTAGAAACGCGAAAAATGGCTGCCTATGATTTCTTCGGCCCGGTACCCCTGAATCCGTTCGCCGCCAGAGTTCCAACTTACGACTCTCCCTTGAGGGTCCAGCATGGTGATGGCATAATCCTTCACACCATCGGCAAGCAACCGGAATCGCTCCTGGCTCTCGCGGAGAATTTCCTCGGCGCGCTTTCGCTCCGAAACCTCCGTTCGTAAATCCCGGTTTACCGCTTCAAGCTGGGCCGTGCGCTCGATCACGCGGCGTTCCAACTCTTCGTTTAACCGCCTTTCCTTTTCCCGGGCCTGCTCTTCTTCTTGCGTTCTCGCCTGGCGCAGGGACTTTTCTTCAAGGGCTCGTTGGGCCGCTATGGGAAGCCGCGCCAGCCGGTCTTTGAGGACGTAGTCCGAAATCCCTCTCTTGATGCACTCTACCGCGACCTCTTCGCCAACCGCGCCGGTGACCAGAATGAACGGAATCTCACAACCGTGACGGCGCGAATAGTCGAAAGCCTCAAGGCCGGTCCAACCCGCAAGGTTGTAATCGGTCAGAATCAAATCGTAGCGCCCGCCCTTGATCTTGAGTTGGAATTCCTCCAATGTTTGCACGACTTCAGTGCGAACGCTCATGCCCGCCTTTTTAAGGGCATGAGCGCACAACTCCGCGTCAAGCGGATCGTTTTCGATCATCAGGATGTCGGTAGGCTTGTTTTGATCCGGCATTGCGCGTCTTGCCTTATTTTGGGCTGAAAGCGTTGGCCGGAAGCGGCTCGTTTACGACCAGCCAATATAAACCAAGTTGCCGGACGGTTTCGCGGAACTGGGCGAAGTCAACCGGCTTCTGGATGTAGCTGTTGACGCCCAGACGATAGCTGCTCACCTGGTCCGATTCTTCTTTCGACGAGGTCAGCATCACGACCGGGATAAGCCTTGTCGCGTCGTCGCTTTTGATCGCCCGTAATACTTCCAAGCCGTCGATTTTAGGCAGCCTTAAATCCAGCAAGATGATCTTGGGCTGGTCACGAAATGAACGGTGCGCGTGCGGTCCGCGGCAAAAGATGAAGTCCAGAGCTTCCTCTCCGTCGTGAGCGACGTGAATGCGGTTAACCACGCTGTTATTACGCAGCGCGTGGAGCGTCAGCTCGACGTCCGCGGGATTATCTTCAACCAATAGAATTTCGATTTCTGATGAACTCATGTTACCCCTCCAACGGAAGAATTATGCCTGCCGAGGCTTCTTACCCCTGCCTGGATTTGGAACCAAGGCCCCTCGCCTCGTCCCTAGCCAGGGTTTATGAACTCCCCTTTCTCCAGTGTTGCTCTTTCGCGCCGTTGACCGCGCCGGAAAATCCGGCCGCCTCCACGCTTTGCGGGTGTGTCGCCAAGCGGCTTGAATAACGGCTAGAAGAGATTGAAAATTAACGTGATCCCGATAATCCGCGGGAAAGGACAGACGGAAATCGGCGAGGGAGCAAGTGTTGCGTTATAAAAGTTGAGCGTTACGAGGGATGGTTGTATTGTATTCGATGATTACTATAAAGTCAATGTATTTAATAATAAACAGCGGCGGTCTCTGGCCGCCGGTCTTTATTTTTCAGTAGATTCGGCGCTCCCTTCCCGCGCCAGGGCAGGCTCCGAGCGCCGTTACAGGGCAAAACCCGCAGTTGTCACCCAGACTCCAAAGCTCCTACGCCGAATTTGGCGGCCCGGCTCTGCCCATGAAAAAACCGTCTCGTTTGTCTCAAAAATCTCAGCACATTCTGATATGCTGACTGATGGCCTTGTAGGCTTGGTAGCGCATCTATAAGGTCGGCGGCGATGTCAAGTAAAAGTTCATCTAAAGCCTTTTTTCTCCGGGCGCGGAGCGCCCGCCCTTGTGCGGCTTTGGTTTCAAACCGCTGGCCGGGCAGAACTCTCC
>JBOGJY010000090.1:0-12427 GCA_050745325.1 Terriglobia bacterium | reverse complement strand
TGTTCAGCCCCATCGCCGGCCGAGCGCCGGAGCACGTTCAGACATGCAGCAATGGAACGAATCACAGCCCGACGCGACCGGGGGCTTCCTGCGGTGATCCGTGCCTGGCGGTGAGCCGCGTCAGCGGCCGCCATACATGTGGCTCACGTCATAAACAGCGTTGTTGTCCACAGTGTCTCGTAGCTGGCGCCCGGTGTAATGAACGAAAACATCGTCTAATGTCGTGCTCTGGACGGAAAGCGATGCTACGCTCGCGCCGGCGGCGCGGGCCGCGTCAAAGAGCTTAACGGTGGTGAGCGGTCCGTTATTGGTTATGATCCGGAACACATTGTCCGAAGATGTCACCGTCTCAACATCGGGCAGTCCCTTCAAAGTATCGAGCCATCTCTCGGGGACCCGCGAAAAACTAACCTCAAGCGTGTTATTGCCGGGAATTGAAGTCTTCAGCTTCATGGGAGAATCGAGCGCCACCAGCTTACCGTGATCGACAATGGCGATGCGGTTGCACAGCTTGTCGGCCTCATCCATGTAATGGGTCGTAAGCAGCACGGTCAGGTCGCAATCCTTTTTCAGACGGTCGATCATTTCCCACACCGCAACGCGGGATACGGGGTCGAGGCCGGTTGTCGGCTCATCCAGGAAGAAAATCTTGGGCTCGTGCACAAGTCCGCGAGCAATTTCAAGCCGCCTCCTCATGCCGCCGGAAAACGTCCGCACCGGCTTCTTTGCCCAATCCGCAAGCTGGACGGCTTCCAGGAGGCTGCTGATAACGTGTTTGCGTTTGTCGCCCGGTACGCCGTAAAGGCGGGCGAAGACCAGCATGTTTTCCTCGGCGCTCAGCGTGAGATCTGACGTCATCGCTTGCGGGATCACGCCGATGGATTTGCGAACGTCGTTGGGAAAGCGCGCCACGTCGAATCCATTCACGCGCGCCGCACCCGAAGTCGGAATCAAGAGCGTTGTCATCATGCGGATCAGGGTGGATTTTCCTGCGCCGTTGGGACCGAGCAATCCAAAAATTTCACCGTGGCCGACGTTGAAGCTCACTTCGTCAACGGCGGTGAAGTCTCCGAATTTCTTAGTAATTTTGTCGACTTCGATGTCGTTCATGACGCTGCAAGTCCTTAGTTGAACAGGTAGTGGGTCAGTTTGCGGCGGGTTTACCCCGCCATATTGTGGCGGCATGAAGCCGCCTCTACGCCAAACTGACCCACTACCGCTGAACAGGCGCTGATCCCCGGGGGCTAGCGCAACTGGTCCCACGGAATGGTGACGTAGGCTGTGAGGCCGGGCCAGATGCGGCGGTCCTTGTTATCCACGCGCAGGCGAACCTCAAAGGTCTTGATATCGCGCTTCGTGCGGCTGACATCGCGCTCCGTAGCATAATCGGCGTCTACGCCTCGAAAGAAAACCGTTCCCTGTTTTTCCATGCCCGACGGGAAACGGACCATGATCTTGTCGCCAAGCCGTATGCGATCGATATACGTTTCGGGAATATGGATGCTTACCCAGAGATCGGCGGGATTAATCAGGCTCACGATCGCCTGGCCAGGGTTCACGACCTCTCCCTGAAGCGCGGCGCGCACGTCCACCACTCCGCTGGTTGGCGCGTAAATCTGAGTGTCGCTCAAGAGGACACCCGCCTTTTGAGCCTGCGCCGCCGCCGCCGCCCATTGCCGCCGGTTGGACTCGAGCTGGCTCTGGCGCATCAAGTTCTGCTGTTCGTTGGACTCCGCCAGCGATAGCGCAGCCTGCGCCGCCGCCACCTGTTTTTGAGCCGAATTCAGGGCGGCTTGGTTCGCCTGGAGCGTCGTGCTTGCCTGATCGTTTGACTGCGCGGACATGACCCCTTGCTGGAAAAGTTTATGCGTGCGGTCAAAGTTCTGCTGGGCGTTCAATAAGTTGGCCGCGGCTTGCGCCTGCTGGGCCTTTGCCGAGGCGAGTGACGCTTCCGCCTGCCGGATCTGGTCGCGCGTTTGGAGTTCCTGATACCGGAGCGCCGCCTCGGCTGCGGTTATCTGGGCGCCGGAACTCCGCGCGCTTTGCGTGTAATAGACCGTGTCCGCTTGATATTGCCGAGGATCGATCACAGCCAGCAGTTCGTTCTGAGTGACGTGATCACCCTCTTTGACATTAAGCTCGGTGATTTGACCGGCAATCTGCGAGCTGACGATCACTTCGTCGGTTGAAACAACGCCGGTGAGCTCCAACCCGTGAGCGCGGTCAGCGGTTGCAAAATAGGCGGCAGCGCTTCCGATCGCCACCAGGACGACGATTACAATCAAGGCCTTGCGCGTCATCTCGTGCGTGCCTCCGGATTCTTAAAAAGTCCGTAGCGGATAAATTCCATCATTTCTTGTTTACGCTTTTTCAGAATTTTCGGATGAAAGGGGTCGATTCGCATCACCGTCTTCATGATGGGGCCACAGCTAAAATAGAAGACGATCAACGCGCCCATGGAGAGCGAAGCTTGATTGGCGTCCATGGGTCGAAGCTCTCCACGGCGCATACCGCGCCGGATGACGGCGGTTACCTTCCGGAAGCGCGGCAGAAAGAGTTTCTTTACGAGCCGTTCCACCAGCTTTGGGTTCTCCATGATGAACCGCTGAAAGAGCAGGCGGGAATCGGGGCGCTGGCTGAGTCCGTCAAAAAGGGCCTCGGCATAGCGGAGCAAAATTTCCTTTTCTGAGCCGTCGCCGGAAAGAATGGCCATGAGTTTAAGGTGGGATTCCCGCATAACTTCCTCAAGTGCGGCGAGAAAAAGGGCGTTTTTGCTCTTGAAATAGTAGTAGAGCAATGCTTTGTTGACGCCCGCTGCCCTGGCAATCGCGTCGGTCCGGGCGCCTTCGAGACCTTTTTCCGCAAAGATGCGCTCCGCCGACCGGAGGATAGCGGCGCGCGCGTCTCTGTGCAAATCCTGTTTTACGCTTACTGTGTGGCGCGGCATAATTAACTAACCAGATGGTTAATTTAGTCCATGCGCCCCTCTCATGTCAAGAATCGACCTTGTGCACGGTCTTCCGGCCAAGCTTTCGGATTCGCCCGGATTGAGCGATGATGGGGAAGATGTGACAATTCGTTTTACCGTCTGGATTTGGAGGCGCTGCTTTGGACCGTAACCCCTGTCATCGTTGCTTTGCGGAAAGTGGTTTGGAAGGGCTGGCGTCTTGGGCCGGCGCCCTCCTGATTGTGGGGTTTTGCCTGGCGTCATGCGAACCGTGCGCGGGCGGCGTCCCGCCAGCCGCCGATCCGCTCGGCACAATTGTCAGCGCCATGTATAACGCTGAGTATGCATCGGCGGAGCCCATGCTTCGAGAATGGGTTAAAGAGCATCCGGAGGACATCCGGGCGTGGAATTATCTTGCCGAAGCCATCCTTGACGAGGAAATGCTCCGCGAGGGCTTGTACTCAGGGGCCGCATACGCTAATTCCGGGATAGCTTTCCGGAAGCGGGAGCAGCCCGTATCCGCCGGCTTTAAGCCAAAACTAGAAGTAATTCTGGACCAGGCGCAGAAGCTCGAAACCGGGCGTTTGAAGCGCAACCCCCGGGACGAAGAGGCCATGTACTGGCTCGGAGTTACGGACAGCACGCGCACCGAGTTCGAATTTGCGATCAACCGCTCTTATCTTGCGGCGCTGCGGGAAGGGAAGCGGGCCTGGAAACTGAACGAACGGCT
The DNA here is from genome assembly GCA_050745325.1 of Terriglobia bacterium. Classification (GTDB taxonomy): domain Bacteria; phylum Acidobacteriota; class Terriglobia; order UBA7540; family UBA7540; genus RH2-MAG17b. The sequence continues at coordinate 8,750 of JBOGJY010000090.1, read as the reverse complement.
GCTTGCGATGGACCCGCATTTTACGGATGCGTATTTCGTGATAGGCCTTGGCGATTATGCGGCGGGTGTTTTGCCGTGGTATTTCAGAGTCGTCGCGTCCATCGCGGGCGTTCACGGCAGCCGGTCTCAAGGGATTGAGGAGTTGAAGCGCGCAAGCTCTGAAGGCCACTATACCCAAGTGGACGCGAGGATTGTCTTGGTTGCGGTCTATGAGCGGGAGAAGCAATTTCCCCAAGCCCTGGCTTTGTTGCGGCAGCTCAATCAGGAGTTTCCCTGGAATTACCTCGCCCCGCTTGAGATAGCCCGCATTGACAGGTTGCAAGGCAACTGGCGGCAAGCAGCGGAGGTGGATGACGCCGCGGTCGAAAGGTTTGTACACGGGAAGCAGGACCCCTCGCACGCGCCGCGTGCGGCGATTCTGCTCCAGGCGGGCGAAGCCCACGAGCGCCTGGGAGAGTTCGAGAAGGCTTTGGATTTGTATCGAGAGGCGGGAAAGCAACCCGGCCCGTCCACTGCGGTCTATCGATCTGATTTAGCCGCCGCACGGCTCGACCAGCGCCTTCACCACCTCGCTGAAGCAAAAAGGGAATACCAGACGGTTGTCGATGGGGTTCCCGATACGGACCTTGCCGATGAGGCGCGCCGTGCGCTGGCGGACTTGCGCTAGCAAATTGCTGGATGGCGGAATGGCCCCTGCCTATCGCGTAAGCTCCTTGTAATCGTATTGCGTGCCGCTTTTCTCGCGGTGGCGCTCGAGGGCAAACTCAATCAGTCGGTCAATCAGCTTCGCATAGGGCACCCCGCTTGCTTCCCACAACTTTGGGTACATGCTGATGGAGGTGAAGCCGGGGATGGTGTTGATCTCGTTCACGTAGAGCTTGCCGGTCTTGCGATCCATCAGGAAATCGACCCTTCCCATACCGGCGCAGTCAATGGCTTTGAACGCGCGAATGGCGAGCTGCTGAACTTTGCGTGTTCTGGCGGCGCCGAGCTTTGCCGGAATGATGAGCTGTGAGCCTTCTTGCACGTATTTCGCCTGGTAGTCATAGAACTCATTCACCGGCACAACTTCACCAGGGACCGAGGCCTGTGGCGCATCGTTGCCCAACACGGCGCATTCGATTTCCCTGGCGTCGATCGCTTTTTCCACGATGATCTTGCGGTCGTATTTTCCCGCCAGTTCGAGCGCGGCTTGAAGTTCCCCCTGGCCGTGAACTTTGCTGATACCTACGGACGAGCCAAGGTTGGCGGGTTTCACAAACACCGGATAGCCTATCGTACTTGCCACTCTCCGCCGGGCGCGCGCATGGCCAGGGTTGAGCTCGCTTCGCAGCAGCAATATCCAAGGGACGACGGGCAGGCCGGCATCGCGGAAAAGCCTCTTCATAATGTCTTTGTCCATGCCGGTTGCCGAGCCGAGCACCCCGGCGCCCACGTAGGGAATGCCGGCCAGCTCGAGCAGGCCCTGAATGGTTCCATCCTCGCCAAACGTGCCGTGCAGAATGGGAAAGACCACGTCGAGGGCGCCGGTATTCCTGACGGCCCGAGAAGGGGAAGGCAGAGGCGCCAATTCCCTGCGCGTCGGGTCGGCAGGCGGCGCGATTGCTTTACCGCTTTGAAAAACACCGGCGAGAGCCTTGGGGCTGGATTCGCTGAGCGCGCTCCCAAGCACCCAGCGTCCCTCCCGCGTGATGCCGATGGGCGCCACGTCGTACTTTTTCCGGTCAATCGCTTTGAGGACGGAAGCGGCGGACTCGAGTGAGACTTCGTGCTCGCCCGACCGCCCTCCAAATAGAATTCCAAGGCGGATTTTCTTTGGCATAATTTGTATTTTTACCGGCCGCTCATGCCGCTTTCGCCCCGCTCATCCGGCAAGGCAAGAAAATTTAAGGCGCCCTTTAACGGCACGGTTAAAACCGTGCCCTCTGATGCTCAATCCGAATTTTGTGAATAATCCAGCTTAAAGTAGCCGTGAAAAAATCAACCGCCTCTCGCAAAGACGCCCGGGCGCAAAGAAGCCGCAAAGTGGAAGCTTTTTAATTCCTTTGCGTTTTTGTGAGATGCTTTTCAGCTCGGGAGGCCATTTCTTCACCGTAACCCGTTACAAAATCTTTTTTCCCAAAGCTGAAGCGATCAGTCCCACGCCGAGAGTCGCAGTTTTGTTCATGATATCGATGATGGGGTTCACTTCGACCAGCTCGAATGCCGCCATCTTGCCGCTATCCGCAATCATTTCGAGCGCCAGGTGCGCCTCGCGGAAGGTCAGCCCGCCGCGCACCGGTGTTCCCACGCCTGGCGCTTCCACCGGGTCCATCACGTCCATGTCAAATGACACCACATATCCTCCGGTCCTCGCGGTAGCGAACGAGATCGCCTTGTCCATCACCGCGCGCATTCCCTGCTCGTCAATGTCCCGCATGGTAAAGACGTGAACCCCGGAGTTGTTCACGATCTTCCGCTCCGGGGCGTCCAGATCGCGCGCGCCGATTAAAACGCATTGGCCCGGCTGAACCTTGGGGCTGAATCCGAAAAGTCCGGTGAGCGCCGGAGGTCCAAAACCCAGCGACGCGGCGAAAGGCATACCGTGAATGTTTCCGCTGGGGCTGGTTTCCGGCGTATTCATATCGCCGTGAGCGTCGATCCAGAGGAGGCCCACGCTTTGCTCGCGGTCCTGATAAAACTTGGCCGCGCCGGCAATGGAGCCGATAGCAATCGAGTGGTCGCCGCCGAGCGAAAGCGGAAAAAAGCCGTCTTCGAGCGCCTGGCGAACGCGCTCAGCCACATCGCGGCAGGATTCCGCAATTTCGTTCAGATATTTTGCGCGCTTGTCGCCAAAATGCTGCTCTTCGGGGATTTTCACGTGCAGGTTGCCGCTGTCTTCGACGGTGTGGCCAAGACTGCGAAGCGCCGCGTTTAACCCCGCCGCTCGCACCGCCGAAGGCCCCATGTCCACGCCCCGGCGCTCCTGGCCGAGGTCGAGCGGAACCCCTAAAATCCGGACTTTCACGCAAGGACTCCCATTTGCCGGGGATTGCCAATTACGATGACATCCATTTCCGCCAGCAACCTCTATTCATACCACAAGCGCCAGTCCGTTTCCTGACCTTGGATTTAGCCGGATTCAGAGTCTGTGCGAAAACGCCGGAAAAGGCGCTGATTCGGCGGCGTCCCCGCAGCCGAATCACTTGAAAAATAAAGACCGACGGCCAGAGGCCGCCGCTACAACCGCAGTTGTCACACATCTTCTTTTACTTGTTTCGCACTGGAAGTGAAGATACAATTCGCCACTGTGCTTTACGGAAACGGCGCCCGTAACGGTGGCGCTCATTCGCAGATCAAAGACGGACAGCCCACAAGGAGATTTGATGAGACGCTATCTGATTCTCCCCCTCGCTACTTTGCTCTTGCTCAGCGCCAGTCTGTTTTCGCAAACAACCTATGAGGCCAATTGGAATTCCATCAATACCCGGCCTATCCCGCAGTGGTACGACCAGGCCAAGTTTGGAATCTTCGTCCATTGGGGTGTTTATTCCGTCCCCGCATGGGCGCCCAAAGGGCAGTACGCCGAATGGTACTGGCATTCCATGAACGATCACAACGGGCCTACTTGGAAATTCCACGTGAAGACTTACGGCGCAAATTTTCAGTATCAGGATTTTGCGCCCATGTTCAAAGCGCAACTGTTCAATCCTGATCAATGGGCGAAATTGTTCAAGGACGCCGGGGCGCGCTATGTTGTGCTGACTTCGAAGCATCATGACGGCTTTTGCCTTTGGCCAAGCGCCGAGAGCTGGAATTGGAACAGTGTTGATATTGGCCCGCACCAAGACCTGGTCGGTGAACTCAGCGCCGCGGTTCGCGCCGAGGGGCTGAAGATGGGCCTATACTATTCGCTCTACGAGTGGTACCACCCCTATTATCTCCACGATGTCAACCGCTACGTGGACCAAATCATGATTCCCCAGATGAAGGATGTCGTGAACCGTTATCATCCTGCCGTCCTGTGGACGGATGGGGAGTGGGAGAAACCGAGCAGCGTGTGGAAGAGCGCGCAGTTCCTCGCCTGGTTATTCAACGACTCGCCGGTTAAAGACGATGTGGCCGTCGACGACCGCTGGGGCAGCGAGACACGCGGCAAAGACGGCGGCTTTTACACTTCCGAGTATGGCAAGGCCCACGGCAAACTGGCGAGCTACGCCGGGGTGCACAAGTGGGAGGAATGCCAAGGCATCGGCGCCTCCTTCGGATACAATAGGAACGAAGACGCCGGCGATTACAAGACCCCCGCTCAACTCATCAAGCTGTTGGTGGAAACGGTCAGCCGCGGCGGCAACCTGCTGCTCGACGTGGGTCCCACCGTCGATGGCCGTATTCCTGACATCATGCAGGAACGCTTGCTCCAAATGGGCCAATGGTTAAACACAAATGGTGAGGCAATCTATGGAACTCGCCCCTGGCGCGCCGTCTCCGAAGGAGATAACGTTTGGTACACAACCAAGGACGGCGCTGTTTATGCCATTTGCCTCAAATGGCCTGGTTCGGAGCTAACGCTAACCGAACCCAAACAGGATGGCAAAGCCTCAGCCGCGCTGCTCGGCTGGAATGGCGAGCTCAAAACACGCTTCTCGAATGGTCAACTTCGAATTGAAACACCTCGCATCGATCCGGGAACGCTGGCCGCTCCTTACGCCTTCGTCTTTAAATTGAGCGGAGTGAAATGACGCCGGCTAGTCTTTTAACACTCCTATCCGGGTAAGGATGCCGCGCAATTCCTGACGGTCTGATTCGGGCAGCGGCGCGAGCGGTGGCCGCGCCGGGCCGGCCTTCATGCCGCACAGGTTCATGCCTTCTTTAATGACCAGCGTGGTGTAACCGGGCCGCTTCTTTCTCATATCAAAGACGGGGATCGCTTCGCTTTCCACAACGCGCGCGGCTTCGGCAAGTTTCCCTTCGCGGATCAGCTTCCAGATGCGCTCGGGGGTTCGCGGCATAAAATTGATAAGGCCGCTGGTAAAGCCCTTCACGCCGAGCGCGGAATAGCTGGGTGCAAGAATTTCGCCCACGCCGCAAAGCATCTCAATGCGGCCGCCGACGGCCCGGAACTGCCGCACGAATTGCTTCATATCGCCGTGCTCGTCTTTCAGGCCGGCGACGTTCGGAATCTCAGCCAGCCTTTCGAGCAAGGGCAGGCTGAAGTTGAACTCCGGCGTTTGAAAAAGGACCACGCCCAGTTTCGTGGCGGCGGCCACGGCGCGATAGTAACTCAAAAGCCCGTCGTCATTGGCGGGAGTGAACTCGGGTGGAAGAATCAGGACGCCGTCCGCGCCGTATTCCCCGGCGGCGCGGGCAAGCTCGCGCGCCACCGGAAGGGCGTAGCCGATCCCAACCAGCACCGGCTTGCGGCCGCCCACCGCTTCGACCACGGTGCGGCCAACCGCCTTCCGCTCTTCGGGCGTGAGCGAATAAAGCTCGCCGTTGTTGCCGAGCGGTACCACCACGTCACAGTGTTCGGCCAAGTGGGCCGCGTTCTCGCGCAGCGCGTCATAGTTGATGGTGAGATCGTCATTGAAGGGCGTGACGCCGAACCCCACGATGCCCCGCAGAGCTTGTTTCAATTCTTCTGGTGCGCGCATTCATTCTCCTCAAGACGCTGGGTAAAGCCAAGTGCGAGCATAACGGAATGTCCGCAGCCGTTTCAAGCAGGGGACAAGGTCTGGGTTCCTGCCCTGAAAAGTTCGGGTAGTGTCTCAGTTTCGGGCCGGAATGGGTGTAGCGCCGGGCTTCAGAGTCTGTGTGACAACCCGGATTTGTAGCGCCGGGCTTCAGCCCGGCACGCCCGTTTTCTTGCATTTGCCGCCCTGAAGGGCGGCGCTACGCGGCTTCCCGAAAAGTTGTCACACAGCCTCCCTCAGGGAGAGGGTGTCCGTCAGTTGACGGACGGGTGAGGGCGCCACGGTTGATGTATACCCGGCCCGCTTTCAGCGGAGCGCCAGTCCCCGGTTCCGGGTCGCCGGGAGCAACGTATTTCGGAAAGCCCCTGTCAACCAGGTCGGGCCCTTTGACGGGATAACGCGCAATGGGCTTTTCGAGCGTGGGCGATTCGAGCAAGTGCAACGCCACAAGCTCTCCGCCCAATTCGCAAAGCGAGCGGAATAGCCCCAGGTTTGAAGTGAGCGGGACGCGGGGGAAATCGCTCTTCAGGAATTCCGCGTAGCGGGTGCGGTAGGTGGGCGAGTAGAACACGGCGTAAATGTAATTGAAAACGTCTTCGGGCCCGAAAGTCGTAGCGCCGACCTTCAGGTCTGCGCCTCCCTGGGATGCCGGGCTGAAGCCCGGCGCTACATCCCCTTTACCGTCTGAGACAAACAAAAGGCCAAGCCGCTTTTCAATTTCCGCGACAAATTCCTGTTCGAGATTCGCCTGCTTGGTCATGATCTGTTGGAATTGCCCTTGGGTTTTCTCTTCTCCGTTCGGAACTTGGCAGAAGTACAGCGGGAAGAGGGTCGTAATGTCGTAGGCCGAAAGGGACTTGTGGCCCACGGGCAGGCGAGTTGCGAAGGTATCCCACTTGTCGCGGGTCTGGCGGGTTGCGAGCAAGCCGACGTTTTCTCCGCAGATCATGTGCCCCATAACCTGCCTGACTGTTCGCCACACCAGAGAGTCGTGGTAGAAGATCAGCCGTCTATCGAATGGGCGGTACAAGAGGGGCTTTATGTGTTTACGGAGGTCTCTTTCCCCCTGTATCAACTTCCTTGCATTCCTGATATTCCAGCCCTTTTTCTCGGGGATTCCAAGCTTCCCGCACAAGTCCGCGTCGGAGTCCTTTGAGTCCCGAAATAATGAAGCCCTCTCCACCAAGGGGCTTTCCTCAAAGTCAATTACGACGTGGTCCCTCGCTGTCGTCATCCCAGCGCCGTACTGCGAAAATATTTCAGTGGTTGCCCATCCGCACCTGTACTCCGCAAGTAAATCCGTGTCTTGAGGGACAAACAGATAATCGGGCGATTTGGGGAAGACTTCCGCCCAGCGGGTTCGTTGAACATCCGTCTCGAAGAGGTATTGATACTTGCTCCCGCGCAAACCCCAAACGTCCGCGTGAAAAACTTTCCCAGGTCCTGCCTTGTCCGGCTCTTTCACGAAGATTCCAAGAGTCACGCCTTGCTGAATATCGAAAACATTTTCATCCGGCGAACCATCAGGACATCTTTCCTTTTTCTTCGAGTTACCATGCAGATTCAGCACGTAGATGTCTGTGAAGAGATCCATCAGCGATTGCCGCATTCCGCGAAAGGTCGGATTGTCCAAGTATCCGTGATTGGTGATGAAGGCGAGAATTCCCGCTCCGGTCCGGTCGATTCGCCACTGGCCCCAACGGATGAATTTCGCGTAGTCATCCTGAAGCCACTTCGCCGTCTTTTCCCCCAAGGGCTTCCCGTCCGCGTAGTAGTATTCCTGGATAAGCCGCCCAATAAAGGTTTCTGTCTGAATCTTCATCTCCTTTCGAGCCTTCCTGGTTTTCGTCACTCTTTGCTCCGGAAGCGGGCCTCCAGAAAGTATCGTATATGTGTCGCCCGGTTTCAGCACCCTCTCGATCTTGCTCCGATTCGCAGAATGGCCCGAATAAGGCGGGTTGCCTATGACGGCGAGAATCGGCAAGTCGCGCTTAATGCCTGCGGCGGCGTTAGCCTCTTGCGAAATCACGCGCAACGGTCCGAAGAGGGTTTCGGCTCTGCGCTCCGCCTCTTCCAGTGTGTTAGTGAGATAGACGCCCAACCGCTCTTCGCCTGAGAAATCGTAGGCCCACTTCTCCTGCTGCGCGGGTGTTAGATCGTATCCGGCGAGCTGCATTCCCAATTTGAAGTGCGCCACGGCATAAGGGGCCATCAACAATTCAAACCCAAAGATTCGCGTTAACAGATGATTCTGCACATAGCCAGACCACATGCCGGCGTTTCCTTGCCGCATGAATTCGGCGCGGATGTGGTCAATCACGGCATAGAGAAACGTTCCGGTCCCGCACGCGGGATCAAGAATCAGAACGCGCGGGGCCGTTGCTTTCTTTGGCTTGCCGCCGTTCTCATCCTCTCGCTCGTACTCAACCGTGGCGGTGTCTGCAAGCCCATTCGTGCAGCCGAAGCGGGTCTTCAAGAGATAATCCACGGACCGCACAAGGTAGGAAACCACCGGCTCCGGCGTGTAATACACCCCCCGTGATTCCCGCAGCTTGGGATCGTAGGCCGCGAGGAAAGTCTCATAAAAGTGGACGACGGGGTCTTGCCTTGCGGTCCGCCTGCCGAAGTCCGCGAGCACGGCGTCAATATCCGTGTCGGCCAGGAGCTGCGCCAAGTCATCCACGGATCCTGCGTAAGGCTCTTCATCAAGAGCCACGCCGGTGATGGTGTCAAAGAGTTGGCGAAGGAAGGGGTTGGTTTTCGGAATCTCCGATGCCGCCCCCACCCGCTTGAAAGCGCCGCTTGGCCCACGGTGATTGCAGCGCGCCGCGAATAAACCATAGGCGAGAGTCTGGGCGAACATATCCGCAAACTGCGGGATCGGCAAATCAGGGATGAGCGCCGCTTCAAATGCCTTGTGCAAGTCGCAGAGAGTGGCAGACTCCGAACCCCGCTCGAATGCGGTCACAATCATGTCCCGGATAAAGTGCGTCAAGCGGGCCATCCGAAGGGCGAGGGCCTTGGGATCGTTGATGGGTTCGGCTGCTTGGGCAAGAAAGCCAGAGAGCAAATCGCCCA
>JBOGJY010000089.1:0-12783 GCA_050745325.1 Terriglobia bacterium | reverse complement strand
GGGAGCCTTACTGGGATGGGCACGAACGCCAGGTACACTAAACCATATGGAGTGCGTGAGCTTACTCTCGCTTTGGCCGGAATACGCAGCGCAGACCCGCCCTTGGGGTCTGCGGCTTTGGAATTCCAACCAGCCGCGGATCTACGAATCAGGTCCGCGCTTCCGTTGCGGGGCCTGATACGATCACGCGGAAGAATTCTTCACCAGCCGCTGGACGCTTCTCTATGTCAAGTGCGCGCACTCTTGAAATCCGCGAGAACGTTCCCCTCAAACCTTTCACCACGTTCAAGATTGGTGGTCCGGCGCGATATTTTGCCAGCATGACGCGCGGCGATCAGGTCGAGCCAGCGATTGAATTCGCTGCGGCGCATCGTCTCCCCATCTTCGTGCTAGGAGGAGGGAGCAATCTTCTCGTCAGTGATTCGGGTATCGAAGCTTTTGTGCTTCATCCGGTCAACGAGGGACTGGTAGTGCGCGCGGAACAGAACGGGAGCGTTTCGATTCAGGTTGAGGCAGGCGAGCCCTGGGACCGCGTGGTGGCGCGCGCGGTTGAGCGCGACTGGGGCGGCATCGAGAATCTCTCTCACATCCCTGGCCAAGCAGGGGCGGCCTTGGTGCAGAACATCGGCGCCTACGGTCAACAGTTAAGTGACGTCTTCGAGAGCACCGAGGTGACGGACCTTTCGAGCGGTAACGCCCGCACACTTGAAGCGAAGGAATGCGGCCTCGGCTACCGCCGGAGTATTTTCAATACATCCCATAAGGGCCAATTTCTGATCCTGAATCTGACCTTGCGCTTGTCTCTGATGGCTGAGCCTCGCCTGATCTATCCGGACGTTAATACCTGGTTCGATGAGCGGAACGTCACAGCGCCAACTCTCGCGCAGGTTCGCGCCGCCATAATCTCCATCCGGGACCGGAAGTTTCCCTACCCGCGCACGGAAAAAGGCGGCAACGCCGGATCGTTCTTCAAGAACGTAACTCTCGGGGAGGAGGAATACCAAGCTCTCGAACAGCGCATTCACGATCATTTCGGCCCAGTCGAGAGTAGCCGTCTGCGCGAGTTACGAAACCGTTTCCCCGGAAGCCCGCGCATCCCAACGGCTTTTTTGATGGAAATTTGCGGTCTCAAAGGATTCCGCCTGGGCGGCGCCAAGGTCAACGAGAGCCAACCTTTGGTGCTGCTCAACCAAGGCGAGGCCACTGCGCGCGACGTGCTCATGCTCGCCCGGCACGTCCGGCAAACCCTGTACGAAAGAACCGGGGTCAAGGTAGAAATTGAGCCTGAGCTTGCGGGGTTCAAACCCGAAGAGCTGGCGGCGTATTGGGCGCTTGAGGATTGAAACTCATTGAAGTCCGCAACGACAACCTCTCCTGATTCGACGCGTAACCCATCATGGTGGCTGCCCGCATGGCGGTTTGCGCTGGCGGGCGCAACGCTCGCATTCTTCGTGGGCGTGATCGAGGCCGCGCTACTCTATTTCATCCCGCGCGCTACAGGTCTTGTCCATCCTGACGTTGAATACGTCATCTGGTTTCTCGCGCCAATGGTGGACCTCCTCACGGGCGCGTTCCTGGGCTTGATTCTCGGGATAGTGTGTGCGCTTGGAAAACCTCGCCCGCTGATTACGGCCATTCTTGTGTCGGCCGGATTTGGGCTTCTGGGCGCTTATGTATCCTGGATGCTCGATTGGTTCCGTATCGGCACAGGCATCCTCTTTCCGCGCCGCTTGGACGCTTCAACCGCGGTTGAGCTCTTCCTGGTTGTATTTGTGATCGCGCTTGCGCCGGTCATGCTATCTGCAAAGTACATCGATCATTTTTTCAGAACGGACCAGCGGTTTCCGCGCGGCCGCTGGCTTGCCATTCATTTGTTCGTATTAGCGGTCCTGGCGGGTGGAGTAGTTTTCTACGCAACCCATCGCCCTCTTAATTATTCAAAGACGCAGGGTGAAGGGGCCAACTCGTCTCATATAATCGAGTCTGCGCCGTCACCCTATCCCAACATTGTACTGATTGTGCTCGATACAGTACGGGCCGATCACTTCCCCTGCTACGGCTATTCGCGTCCGACCACACCCGGATTGTGCTCGCTCGCGGCGCAAGGCGTTCTCTTCGGAAACGCAATTGCGCCCTCCTCCTGGACTCTCCCCTCGATCACGTCGATCTTCACCGGTCTCATGCCCCATCAGACTGGCGCGGACTGGAGCAGACCCCTCGATCCGGCGCCCTGGACGCTGGCGAGAATACTTCAATCAAAAGGCTACGAAACGGCGGGATTCAATTCCAATCCCTTCTACGGCCTGGCCGGCTGGAGGCTGAGCGAAGGTTTCGACCTGTATGACGATGACAGCGCCTCGATCCGGCACAATCTGGCGGTGACATTCCTCGGCCAGTCGGTCTTGCAAACGCTGTATGACCGGCTGATCCGCTACAACCAGTTTGACCACCGCAACGCCGATGACGTGAACCATGACGTTGAGCGTTGGTCGCGCCGCCGCAACGCTAGCGAGCCTTACTTCCTCTTTATCAATTACATGGATGCTCATCGGCCATACCTACCGCCAGCGCCCTTCGACCATCGTTTCGGCAATATTCCGCGCCGCCTGCTTCCACGCGTGACCTCGGCGCTAAACAACGGCCGGCCGCCGTTGACCTATACCAGCCAGGAACGTGAGGACTTGATCGACGGCTACGATAACAGCTTGGCCTATCTGGATAGCCGGGTTCAGAGATTGATCGGCTTTCTCAGAACCCGGCCGGGGGGCGGGCGAACGATTTTTATCGTCACCTCCGATCATGGCGAAGGTTTCGGCGAGCATGGCGCTTACGATCATGGCTGGAACCTTTACCATGAAGTGTTGCGAGTGCCGCTCATCATCGCGGGACCTGGCATCCCGGCGGGAGTGCGCGTGCAGACGCCGGTTTCCAGCCGCAGCATCTTTTCCACTGTGCTCGATCTTGCTCTTGGATTGAAAGGCGTGGTCGCGAGCGCGAGCCTGCGTTCCCTCTGGAAGCCTGGGCCGCAGTTACCCGCTGCCAGCGACGAAGCAGTTTCAGAACTGGATATCTTCAGCCAAGGCGCGGACCCGGCTTCACTGAGTCTGACAACGCCGGAGTGGAGCCTAATTCTGGATACTAGCGGGCGGGCCGAACTCTATGACATTCGGAAGGATCCGGGTGAAAAGTCGAACCTGGCCGGCGACCCGAACCTTAGCGGCACGCTCGCCCAACTGCGCGCGTCGCTGGAAGCGCGAATAGCCTATTCCTTGTTGCCTTGGCGGGCGCTCGACTATCTCTCGCCGCTCAATCACCTGGGGCAATCAGAGGGCAATTTTGTCCGGCAGGTGAGCCAGCAGCGCCTGCGCTTGCCCGCTGAAGGTATTCCGGCCGGCAGCGCCCAGGCCGTCTTTTCGCATCAACCGCCATCTCAACTCATTCGCCCCCCGGCATCTGAGCAAGAGACGCTCCGCAGCCTGCCCTACCATTGACGAATCGCCGGCCGAAATATGGCAAAGCGTTTCTGTGAATCCGAAAGCTCCGGCGCTCTCAATTACGGCGCTTCGCGGCAGACGCTTGCTGGATTTGCCGTTCCAGCGCAGGAACATGGGACAACAGTTTCAGGTCGTCATACAGCAGCGGCGGCGCTGGACCCGCGTCCCAGTTCCGGCTGATCGGATTATCCCGCCAATCCCACAGCCGCCCGGGAGCGCGATCGACGCTCACCGGGACCGAATCCCAATGTCCGCTGGGATAGCAGAAGGCTCCGACCACTTCGATCCAGACCGCGGCCAGAAATGCCAGCACAAAGGCCGTGCGGAGCAACGTTTGCTTTTCGATGCGAGGCCAGACCGGAACCAGAAAAAATGCGAAAAAGGGCATGAAGTTTGTAAGATAGCGGGGACCAAAACACCATCCCGCCCACCAGGTCGAAAAGTTTGCATAACCGAGGAACGTCAAAACCACCCCGGCAATCAAGTAACGCCCCCAGCCAAACTTTTGGCATCTCCAGACGCGTACAGCTCCCCAGATGGCGAATACCGTCCACGGCGCATAGATGAACAGGCCGCGGCCGGGGCTTGCCAGCAGGCCCGCAATGGCTCCGGGGAAGGTTGTTCGGGTAAAGAATCCTGCTGCTTGCGGAGGCGCCAATGCGCTGGAGGAATAGAATGGAACAGGGCTGCCAAAGAAATGAAAATTGTAAATCACCACGGGGATTCCCAGCGCCGCCAGAGGCGCCAAAAAACGTATGAGCTTCCCCACGGACTGGCGCGCGAAAAAGACGAGAAAAGGCAGGATCATCAAGCCATCCGGCGGGGTGTTAGCGGCTGCCACGGCCAGAGCCACACCCACGTATACCGGATAGGAGCGCGACGTGGGATCGCGCACAAGAGCCCAGAGAAGGAACGCAAAGCTTAACTCGGCCACGTCCTGCTTCCAAAGCGCCTGGCTCGAAATCACCCACGTCGGGCTGGCAATCCCGTAGGCAAGCGTCAGGATCAGGCTCGTCTGGGCGGAAGCCACCTTGGAGACAGCAAGATAAAGTAGCAGCGCCGAAAGGACGGCGAGCACAGATGCGCTGAGCTTCTCCATCCAGTCAATGACGCTCACACGGATCGCCGGATTATCTCTGAGAGGAGCGGGGAGGCGCGAAAGCCAGATGGCCGCGGGGATATAAAGCGGCGTGACGATGAGCGGCGTGATAACCGGATAGAATGACAGCCAGTGCCCGCGTGACTTCACTACGAAGTAGACCCCCTGCGGCCCCCTCGCACTCGGCATGTAAGGTTCAACCCAATGGTCAAGGTAGAGGCTGTGGTTCATCAGCAGGCTGAAGGGCAGGAGGCGGGCCGGAACACTGTCATCGATGCGGACCAGTCTGAAATTGATGTTGTAAATTGCAAACAAGGCCAGGAGCAGGAGTAGGATAGGCAAGCTGCGGAAGCTGGCGCGTTCAGTTTTGTTTCGCATCCACTCCCATACTCTCCGCAGCATTCAATCCTGAATCATAAAATCACACGCGGACCGGCAGTCCGGACAATAGTATTGCCCGTCTTCGCACAACCGCAAGCCGCAGGCGGAGTAGCAGAGGGCGCAATTGCGGTCACACGCGCACTTATCCTCGGACCGGCCACACGCAATGCACCGAAATGGCGCCGTCGCCACGGCATGGCCTCCTTTCGGATGAGGATCTGAAAAACAACCCTGCACAGGCGATTCAGGCTCCTTACATCACGCCCTCGTTCGCAAATCAAGGATCCCCTTCACCTGGCGCTCTGTTTTGGTTGACGATACCTCAAGTTACATCAAAACGCAATGGCACATCAGTAATAGACCATTCTGCACTACGCCTGCGCATTGGTTTCCGCGGCGCAAGACCGCTTAATGCGCGTGATCGTCTATGATGTCTATCGGTTATGCGTGGCTGGGGTACGGTGGCGCGGCGGCAAGGTAGGCATTCACGCCGACCGGTAGAATTCTCTACCCTCACGGAGTGTTACAACTGGCCTCAGCTTTTGATGCCCTTGGCGTATTTTCCCGTCCGTGTCTGTGAACACGAAGCTTCCCTCGCACACTTCAAAAACACTGACATCCGCCTCCGACCCTGGGCTAAGCGAACCGATCTTCGCTCCAAAATCGAATGCCGCCGCGGCATTCACGGTCGCGCGGCGGATCACTTCCGGAAGGGTCATCCCAAGCAGCAGGAATTTGGAGAGCGTTGCTGGCAGATCGAAGACGGGTCCGTCAACGTTCGCCGAATAGAGGTCGGTTGAAATGGTGTCGGGCAGAAAACCCTGTTCCAGGCACCGCCCGGCCACATCAAAGGAAAAACTACCCGCCCCATGCCCAACATCGAATCCCACGCCACGTTCGCGGGCCTCCCGGACTTCCGTTCTAACCTTTCCGTTTTCATCAAGCAGACCCTCCGAGCGTCCGTTGAAACAGTGGGTTACAATGTCGCCCCTTTTCATTAAGCTCAGGAACTGCCGCAAGGTCGAATGGGAGTCCCCAATGTGAATCATGAGCGGCAAACCCGCCTCGTCAGCAGCCTGCCGAGCCCGCGCCATGCCTTCAAGATCATTTGCGCCAGCGTACTGGCTCGACAGCCGGATTTTGAAGCCCACGATCACACCAGGATTCGCGCGGGCTTGCTCGACTGCGAGCTTGGGCGTCGAATAGCGCAGGTCTTCCAGCTCGCCCATGCCCGGCGTGCTGCCTGCGACCATGCCAATCGCCGCCACGTGTAGCAGCGCGCGGATTCGCGTGGCGCACCGCTCAATCTCAAAGCGCCTGAAGGCCGGAAAAGTCAGAGACCCCGACGTGCCAGCGTCAACCACCGTAGTAACTCCCTTATAAACACAGTGGGGATCGGCTTCGATTCCATAAGGCCCTGTGAAGGGAAAGACATGTGTATGGATATCGATCAGACCCGGCGTAACAATCATGCCTTGCGCCCGAATAATGCGCCGGGCGCGCTCAACGGGAATCTCACGCTCAATGGAGACTATTTTACCGGAAGCGATTGCGATATCGCGGACCGCGTCAAGTTCCTGAGAGGGATCAATCACCTTGCCGCCTTTAACGACAAGGTCATACAGCGCTGGCGTACTTTTTTGTCCCTCCATGCCGCACAGGATAACAGAAAGCGACGAACCAAAACAGCAATCAGATGGAAGTTCTCATATAAACAGTTTGTTAAAAAAACCGGCTAGCGTGTCATCCTGAACTTTTATAGAGCCAAAATGGGATAATTCGTGATGTCAGAAACAGGTTGAGAGCCCGAAGCCAAGGGGCGACACGCCATAACGTTGGAAAGGAGATTCAGAATGGTCAAGTCACGCATTCGCAAGCAGAGCTTCATTCATCAGCACTCGCTGAGCATCGTATCGAGCGGTATCCTCATCTTGTGGATTTGTCTTTACAGTATCTCCAGCCCCAGTTCCCACATTGGTTCGTTCTTTGGCAATGCAATCGCCGATTGGTCGGGGGTCGTGGTTATGGTGTTCGCGACCAAGTACCTCTATGAAAAAGGCTCGGCCGAAAGCCGCCGTCCGCCAAGAAGCTTTCTCGGCCCCTTTCTGAACTGGCTGCGCGACCATTCGCTCAGCATCTTTCTCATCATTACTGGAATTGGATGGATTGCGCTCTATCTCCGATTAGACTCCGAGGCCAAGTGGGGACAGGTGATCGGGAACATCGTTTCAGAATGGACGCAGATTTTCGGACTCCTATTGCTCACCAAACGGCTGATTGAACGAAACTCGAAGGAGAGCGCCCGGTGAATCAGCGAAGCACACGCAGATTCTGCAATCATGCATCCGCCCAAGTTGGCTCGCGTACAAGAAAATATTTTAAGCTGCCATACCATGCTGCAGGCGGCGAGTTTAAAGTCGACTTTAAAAATAATGTTATAAATCAGTGTGATATCGAAATAAAAATAATATGTTAATTACGAATATATTAACTTCGTTGGACTAACCTTGATTTCCCCATTCATGTTACATTGGCATGTTATGAAGAGTATGAAATGTTCCATCTGTGGTTCTCTGCGGACCACCAAATCTCCGAGCGGCAGGCACTTGATTTGTCTAGACTGTCAGCGCATTATTCTGCGAAAAATGCCGCTGCCCGTCCTGGAAGGGCGTGAGACGGCGCCATCCGCGCGCTCCCGCAAAGCTGAGTCTTCGTCAAGCACAGCGGGCTAGACTACAACTCGATTGTCCTGTGGGTGTAGTGTGCGAGGGGGAGATGTGACCTTGCGGCAGGCGGTTTCACTCTCCAGCAAAGCCCGGCTTCACATGTGCAGCCCGTTCACGTTTTGCTAGGCCTTCATATTCGCCGGCTGGCCTGCGAGAGCTGCCGAATCGAGTGCGAACTTCCGCGCGGCGCTCAGGCTTTTGATGCCGTCGTAGGTAGGCATATACTCCATTGCCGCATAATGCCGGTAGCCAAGCTCCGCGAGCTTCTTAAAGATATTCTGGTAGTTAATTTCACCGGTGCCAGGCTCGTGGCGGCCAGGCACATCCGCGATGTGCACCAACCCAATCTGGTCGAGACTTTTCTCCAGCTTCGCAATCAAATTTCCTTCCGCGATCTGTTCATGATAAAAATCGCATAGAAACTTCACCTGCGGATGGTTCACAGCGCGGATCACTTCTATTCCTTCGGCGACGGAGGTCAGAAAGTAGCGGGGGTTTTCGATCGGGTCAATATTTTCAAGGAGAATGCGGAGGTTCTTGCCTTCGATGATCTCCGCTGCCTGCTTCAGAGCGTCGACACAACTCTGGTATTGCACGTAGGCGGGCATCCCCGGAACATGGTTTCCCGTCAAAACAATCAGCGCAGGGCATTCCAGCCGGTCAAGAGTTGGCAGTATATCCCGCACCTCGGAGAGGAAAGCCTGCCGCTGGGCAGGGTCTGCGAGCGAATGAGCAATGCCAGACGTAGCGTCGAAGGTCATGCCCAAGGCGCGCTTCTTCTGATTGAATTGCTCGTAGTCGTTGTCTGACCACTTCTTAAACTCGCCCACCAGCTCAACGTGCTTATACCCCGCCTCGGCTACGTTTTCGAGCCGTTGTGCAAATGGCAGATCACGAAACACGGTCCACAGCATGACCGAAAGCTCGAAAGGCGGCGCCTTTGGGTTGTCTTCGCCTTCGGCTGACGCAAAGGAAAAATGAGGTAGCGCGGCCGCGCCTAACGCGGCGCCGCCTAGATTCCGTGCAAATGATCTTCGATTCATAGTCCCCTATACTTGCACTACAGCGCCGCACAACGCAACTCTTTTTCAAAGTCCGGAAGTATCCACTGCCTGGCGGGAGCATACAGCAAGACGGCAGCATCCGCGCGGGAAACAGATCGTTCGTGGCCCGGGAGCTACAAGCCAGCATTGCCTGTTGTGCGCCACCGCATGAACGTGGGAGAATCATCGAATGCCGCCCAAGTTCATGACCGCTGTCGTACACTATGCGCTCCAGCCCGGAGCCGTCGATTTGCAGGAGGCGCCGTGGCCCACCGCGCCTGCCGAAGACCAGGTTTTGCTCTCAAGCCAGGCCGCGGGCATTTGCGGAAGTGACATTCACCAGTTCCATCACACGCAAAGCTGGGCCGTCCGCGTGCCGGTTATTCTCGGACACGAATTCTGCGGCGTGGTTGCCGCCACGGGCAAAGCGGTGACCGGCTTTAAGGAGGGCGACCGGGTGGTGTGCGAGACCGCGGCTCGCATTTGCGGACGCTGTCTTTACTGCCGGAGCGGCGAGTACAATCTTTGCCCTGAACGGCTGGGCTTTGGCTACGGCCTCGACGGCGGCATGGCGGAGTTTGTCACGGTTCCGGCGCGCTGCCTGCACCACCTTCCGGGCGCCGTGAGTTTCGAAAAGGCCGCGCTCACCGAGCCTTCCTGTGTGGCATATAACGCGACGTGCGTAAAAACCAAGATTCATCCGGGCGACTCGGTGCTCGTCTTGGGTCCGGGAACAATCGGGCTTCTTTGTCTTGTCATGGCCAAATTGTCGGGAGCGGGATGGGTGGGCCTGGCGGGTCTTAAAGCAGACAAACCGCGTCTTGATCTCGGACTTGCCCTCGGCGCCGGTTGCATTTTCGACGGAAGCGCGGCAGAAACAACACAGCAAATCCAAACTCAGGGCGACGGGTTAGGCGTGGATGTGGTGATGGATGCGTCAGGCCATTCGTCCGCTCTCGAGTTGGCGCTCGGCGCCGTCCGGCCGGGAGGGCAGATCACCAAAGTGGGCTGGGGTCCGCAGCCGCTCAATTTTTCGCTCGACCTGCTGGTGAAAAAGGCGGCGCGCATTCAAGGCAGTTTCAGCCACAACTTCGCAATCTGGGAAAAGGTCATCGCGCTTCTGGCGGGCGGGCAGCTTGACCCCACACCATTAATTGGCCGCATCGAGCCGCTTCGAAACTGGAAAATCTGCTTCGAGGAAATGGCGGCGGGACGGCAAGTGAAGAACATTCTGCTGCCCAGCGCGACGTAACGCCGCCAACCCGCCTTCCACCCCGTTTGTCGCGCCGCTAGTGTTGCGTTTTTCAAATACTTTTACTTGTAGCGTCGCCCTTTAGGGCGGTATGCCGGGCGTAAAGCCCGGCGCTACAATGAAAGAACGCGCCGCCCATTCGTTCGTACAAATAATCCCGGCTAAGCAAAACAAAGCAGACGCCCGCGAAGATTTCTCGAGAGCAGTTCTGTTCTTGCTGGGAGCTCATCTATGGAATCGACGGCGGAGCGTTTTATTTCCTCAACCCCGGCCATCAGATCTGAAATGGTTTCGAGATCCTCATCAATCGGATACTCGATGCCCATCAGCCGCGACGGATTGTAACGGATTTCACCGGCCAGCTCGCGCTGCAGCTTATCCGCGGTGGTCAGCAACTCTTGCTGCTTGTTTAAAAATTGATGCAGCCCCGAAGCGCGTGGCTGCTGATAATAAAAACATTCTTCTGAGCTGAGCCTTTCAAGTTCCTGCGCGAGATGTAATAACCTGGTCTGTGGCATCGCTCCTCCTCCCGTCACCAACATAGATGATCCAAATCCCGCAAAGGATGCCGCTATTTTCAAAATTTGCCGCGCGTCGCGGCGGCGGAATGCAAGACCGTCATTGAGGATCAGCAGAGAGGAATGATTGATGACCAAACCCTATGTTGATCTAGTATTAACCAGCGAGTTCCCACCTGACGGGGCGCGCCGCGCGCAGGATGCGGATTTTTCCAAGCGTCTGCAGCCGGTCGAGATGGCCTTTCGCCGGATACATGGCGAGATTCCAACTCTCTTCCGGCCATTCGCCAATCGCACCCGCAATGGCGTCGATGATTTCTCTCAGAGTGAGACCTGCGGTGTGTTTTGCCAGGCTCGAAAGAATCACGCGGTCGAACAGTTCAACCGTTTGCCGAGACTCGGTGAGAAAGTCGTGGAACTCTTCGCCGCGCATCACCGGCCAGTGGCCCGAATAAACGACGTCCACGGGAAGAGTTTCAAAATAGCGCAAGGTTGAGAGGTAGACGTCCACCTGGTAATAGGTCACAGGAATGGCCATCTCTCCGGTTGCCTTGGGGCAGCCGCGGCCGTGGATGGCGTCGCCTACAAACGCCGCCTTCTGACGGGGATCATACAGCGCCAAGTGGCCGCGCGAGTGACCCGGAACGTGAAGCACATTCAGACGCCAGTCATCCGCGAGCCGGAGCGTTTCTCCGCCTGAAAACGTAAGGTCCATGGCGCGCGGCTTTCCCGCGTCGGAAGAGGGAAACGAGTCCATCCCAAGTTCGTTGTCTTCCTTCAGATGGTTGTATCGCCTGTCGTAAAGGGTGCGAGGGTCTTCCACCAACTCGCGGTCGGCTTCTCCGCAAGTAAGCAACGCGCCGGGAGATGCTTGCTTAATCGCGTTGTTGCCGCCCTGGTGGTCCAAATCTGAATGCGTGGTGATGGCAAGGCTGATCTTTTGCGGCCCCAGCTTGAGCTTTTCGAGATACGGAAAGATCACCTTTTCCGGCGTTTCCGCGATGCCGGTATCCACAAGCACCCGCTGCGCTCCGTTGAAGAAATACTGAAACAGGTTGCGCCCGTTGTAGAGCGATTGAATCTGGTAAACGTTGGGATAGAGTTCCATAGTTATGGGTGAAGACGCGCAGGCTGTAGCGCCGGGTTTCAGCCCGGTAGCCACCCCCTTTCATGGCTCCCCGGTCAATATCAGGAATAATCCGGTCTAAAAACGGCTTCGCATTTCAGACATCCAGGCTCATTCATACCACGCGCAATTCGGCGCGGACCGCCTGGGCAAGCGCGCCGGCGCCTTCGACCGGCTGAAGCGCAATCCGGCCCTCTTCGAGGATGCTCCGGGTGGCGAGCGCGGTGCGATCTCCAGACCCAGGCAGACCTTCGACCACCGCCGTCAACGCGGCCTGCTCGCGCCGCCGGACGCAATCGAGCGTATAAACCAGAGTCTTCGCAAGCTGAGTATCCCGTTTGAGAGAAAGCGCGTGAATCAACCGGATGGAGCCGTCGAGCTGATATCCATAGTCGAAGGTAAAAGGGTCGCCCGGCTGCGTCCACCGGTCGCCCGGAATTCTCTTTTCCAGCAGATCCCAGATGCCCGCGTGAACGAAGGCTGCCGTAAGCCGCTGCTTCACCCGCACTCGCGTGTCTTCGCCGGGCAGTCGCGCCGTTCCCCGGCCCACATTACGCGCATAGAGGTCCTGAATTTCGACAGGAGGGTTCTCCAGGAGGCACACTCGCGGCCCTTCGAGTTGAATGGTGTTTGACAGCGATTCCGACAACTCTCTCAAGTATCGCTCCTGGTCGCGTTCGCGTAGCTCAAACTGCTCTTCAAAGTCCTGCTGCAGCTCGCCCAGAAGTTTAAGGTCCGCACGCGGGTCAAAATGGCGGACCCAGCGGAAGTCGCCGGCGAAAAGACAGCCCAAGTAACGATCTTCCGGGCAATGGAGCAGGACGCCGATGTTCAGGCCCTCACTCCGCAGCAGGCTGGCCGCATACCGGACCACAAAATACGAGCACGGCTTCAATGGCGCTTGCTCTCTCATACGCTGAATCCGGCAGAGGCTACTCTCACACCCATTCTCCATCCCTCCGGGGAGCCATCATTTCCAATTCGGAAAAGGCCTCAGATCGCTATTCTTCAGATCAATTAACGCCTGCCTTAGTCGGTCGTTTCATAAGTTCGGTCACGTATTTTTCAGGCTCAAGCTGCAGCCGACCCCATTCTGCTTAGGAGCTGTGCCAGGTCCTTTCGGGTGAATTTCCACTCGAACGGT
>JBOGJY010000088.1:0-2276 GCA_050745325.1 Terriglobia bacterium | reverse complement strand
TAAACATCATCAGCTCTACGACGGTTCCAAGGTCTTTCGTCTCCCGGCCCAGGCCGATTCACCCTCGACCTCAGGCGCAGCAGCATGAATATAAAAATCTCTTGAAATTCAAGAGAGAATCTACAAGGCTACAAGGCCCTCATTCAGCATATCAGACCACTTTGAGACTTTTGAGACAAACGAGATAAATGGGACGGTTTTTCGCGGCCACCTCCTGAAACTCAGACCTCGAAGGTCTGCGCCAGCCGGGTGGCGCCAGACGCCCCGAACGTTACCCGCTGGCGGGTTTCTGCTACAATGCTCGGCAAGTTTGTATCATCATGCAGTCTGCGCCTGCGGGTGGATTACGGTGCGCCGGAGAGCCGAAGTGCCAGAAGACCTGGATCTTGTCATACGCTGTCTGGCCGGCGACGGCGCGGCCTGGGAGGAGTTGCTCAGGGTGCACCATCGCAAGACGTACAACTTGTGCTACCGGTTCACGGGCAACGCCGCTGAAGCAGAAGACCTTACCCAGGAAATTTTCATCAAGATTTTTCAAACGCTCAGGAGCTTTGACGTCGCGCAGGCGCAGTTTTCGACGTGGCTGAACCGGGTATCGCGCAATCACCTGGTCGACCATTACCGCCGCACGCGGCGTGACCGCGCCACCGCGTCGATCGATGACGAAGACGAGGGGATTCACCCTCGCGCCGGGCCGGCTTCGGACGCGCGGGCGGCTCTCGAATCCCGCGAGCGCAAAGACCTGCTGCAGGCGGCCTTGGGGCGGTTATCGCCCGAGATGCGCGAGGTGGTGATCCTGCGCGATTTGCAGGACATGGATTATGCTGAAATCGCTCAGGCGCTGGGCGTGCCGGAGGGCACGGTGAAATCCAGAATTAATCGGGGGCGGTTGGAACTTGCACGGGTCCTAAAGCGTATGTTGAACAATGAGAGGCTAGAATAAGCGGCGATGACACATTTAGAACTCTCTAATCTCATGACCGACTATGTGGATGGCGCTCTTCAGGCCGCCCAGGCGCGAGAGATCGAGGCGCACCTGCGGGAGTGTGCGCCGTGCCGGACGATGGCGGAAGACGTTCGCTTCGCCATGGCGGCTTGCCGTGAAGCGCCCGATTTGGAGCCTTCACCGTGGCTGCTGGCGCGCATCGTGCGGGCGACCACCGGCGAGCGCAAGCACGGCCTGAAAGAAAAGCTTGCCGCCTGGCTGCGTCCTCTGTTCCGGCCACAGATCGCCTACAGCGTTTCGATGGCTATCTTTTCGCTCTCATTTATTCTTTACACGTCCAACGTCAATCTTCGCTCGGTAAGGATTCAGGACGTTAATCCGGTCCGATGGGTTTACAGGGCCAATAGCAGGGGCCACATCTTTGTGGCGCGGGCGGAAAAATACTACTACGACCTGCGATTTGTCTATGAAGTCCAATCTCTTTTACACGGGCTTCACCAGGAGCCGGCCGTACAACCCGGATCGCCCCAGAGGATGCGGGCGCCGGGCAGCGCGTCGATCGATCAATTCCCAGCGGACGAAACAGACATGGCGCTTGAGACTGCGCCGCGAGGAAACAGGGCAAGAAGGAGCCAAACACTATGAAATGCGCAAACCATCCCGAAGCGGAGGTTGTCGCCTACTGCGGCCATTGCGGCCGCGCCCTTTGCGCCGCGTGCCGGCGCGACGTGCGGGGCATCAGCTATTGCGAGAATTGCCTGGCCTCGCGCATGCAATCCTCAACACTTCCTCCCGTATTCGGAAGCGATCTTGGGCCCCAGCCCGGCTTGGCCTTGTTTTTGGGATTCATTCCCGGCGTGGGCGCAATCTACAACGGGCAGATCATGAAAGCGATCATCCAGGTGCTGATTTTCGGCTCTCTGATTGCGTTGAGTGGGCGGGCGGGCGAGGCTTTTGGGACGATTTTCGGGCTCGGCGCCGCCGCCTTTTACTTCTATATGGTGATCGATTCCTACCAGACAGCCCGGCACAAACAGATGGGGCAAACCGTGGAGGAATGGCCGGGTTTCGGCGACCTGCGGATGAACGCGCCCATCAGCGCCATCGTGCTGATCGGGCTGGGGCTGCTATTCCTGCTGGATAATCTGGGTGTTCCCGTCTTTCAGGACGCCAGCTCCTACTGGCCCGTTTTGCTGATCGTCATTGGGGTGCTTCTTTTGCAGCGCCGGTTGAACCGGCCCGCCGGTGGCGCATCGAATTCCGGCGGCCCAGGAAAAGGGGAGACGCCGGGCGGGCAGGGAAGCGGTGGAAGCAAGGAATTGTAGCAAGA
>JBOGJY010000087.1:0-7978 GCA_050745325.1 Terriglobia bacterium | reverse complement strand
CAAGCCGCTCGGCTTCCGCTGGTCCTCGACGGCGCGTGTGCACAGCGACTATGAAACACTCAAGGCGATGGCGGATGGCGGCGCGCGGCTGTTTATCGTAGGCCTCGAATCGGGCGATCCGCAGATTCTCAAAAACATCAAGAAGGGCGCCACGGTGGAAATGGCCCGCGCGTTCGTCAAAAACTGCAAAAAGGTGGGCATTAAAATTCACGGCGACTTCATTATCGGGCTGCCGGGCGAGACTCCTGCAACCATTGAGAAGACCATCCAATACGCCAAGGAGTTGGACGTTGAAACCATCCAGGTTTCCGTCGCCCACGCCTTCCCCGGCACCGAGCTTTACGATTTCTACGCCAAGAATAATTACATGGCGCATAGCGCGGTGACGGATGAAGGCGGCCACCAACTTCCCCACATTGAGATGCCGGGCCTCAGCCGCCGCGACATGATGGCGGCCGTGAACCGTTTCTACGACGATTATTACTTCCGCCCCCGAATCGTCTGGCGGCTGGTGAAGGATGCGCTGTGGGACGCCAATGAGCGCAAGCGGCTTTACCATGAAGCGACCAGTTTTCTGCGGCTGCGCGGCGAACGCCTGAAGTACGTGCGCGAGGGCGGCCCTACCCAGCCCATAGTGAGCGTTCCAGCCAACGATGCTGTCTCCGGACAATGAGTTTGTTTCTCGTCTTATTGAATGGCCGCACAGCCGCGTCCGGCTGAATGCAGACTGAGACCCATGCTGCTACATCATAGTGTGTTTTTACATCACAGCTTATTGCTCCACCACCTGCGCGAGGCCGCGCTCTTCACGCCGTTCCTGGCCTATTCCTACTATCTCGTCGCGGCTGTCTGCGCGGTTCTTTTTTTCCGCCAGCGGCGTACCCTGCGGCCCGCCTATACTCCTCCCGTGAGTATCCTGAAGCCGGTGCGCGGCGTTGACCGTGAGGCTTACGAAAATTTCGCCAGCTTTTGCCGCCTGGATTACCCTGAATACGAGATTCTGTTCGGCGTTGCGGATGCGAACGATCCCGTCGCGCCTATCATTCGGAAGCTGATCAACGATTTTCCCAATTGCTCCATCCGGCTCCTGGTAGGAATGGCCAAACACGGCCTGAACGAAAAGGCTTCCATCCTGGCGCACCTTTCCCGCCTCGCGAAGTACGATCTGCAAGTAATCAGCGACAGCGATACACGGGTGGCTCCAGACTGCCTGCGCGCGGTTGCCGCCCCATTCCGGGACGCGCAGGTTGGAGCAGTGACGTGCCTCTATCGCGGGGAGAGGCAAAAGACGCTGGCAGACGCAATCGAGGCGGTTGGAATCAGCTCAGACTTCTTCGCCGGAGTCTTCGTTGCCGAACAGTTTGCCGGAGCTAAATTCGCGCTGGGCGCTACGATGGCTGTGACGCGGGCCCGGCTTGACCAGATCGGCGGCTTCGAGGCGCTCTCGGATTATCTCCTGGACGACTATGAGCTGGGCCGCCGCGTCGCGGAATCGGGCTTCCGTGTGGAGCTGATTCCCTACACCGTTTCGATGGTATTACCGGCAGAGACGATTCGCGGCTATTGGCGGCGGCAGTTGCGCTGGGCGGTTGGCGTACGCAACTCGCGCCCCTGGGGACACTTCGGCCTGCTCATCACCCAAGGGCTTCCGCTTACCCTCGCCGCCATGCTGGCGTCTCACTCGGCGCGTGAGTCGAGCTTGTATCTGGCCGCGTACTTTGTTACCCGCTATACGATGGCCTGGACAGTTGGCGTGTGGGGCTTGCGGGACACCGTGTTACTCAAAAAGTGGTGGCTCGCGCCGGCGCGCGACGCGCTCGCTTTTTGCGCCTGGGTTGCCAGCCTTCGTTACAGCCGCGTCAAATGGCGCGGCGATGCGTTTTACATCCGCAAGGGCCGCTTAATTACCTACTGAGATGGTTGATACAGTTGAGTCTAGTAAGACTTGAGATAAGAGAAAGGCCCTTCCCTGGGTTTGATTCCGGCCTGAAATGAATTTCCTGCTGCTGGCGCTTGCGCTAAATATCTTCGCCTCACCTCCCGTCAAAATCCTTACCGCGGACCTCAGCCCTGAGACGATTTCGGCGTTTGAAGGCTACGTCAAAGCGAGCGAGGCGCGCATCACGCAAGAAGAACGTAATCCAAACTCGTTCCTCTATTTTGATCAACTCCCCGCGTCCCAGCGCAGCCAGACGATAGCGTCTCTCAAGCAAGGCCATGTTTTCATCAAGCGGCTTGTTACCCTCGACGCTTCCGGCCACGCCTTCACCGTGCCCGGAGGCCTCATTCATCATTGGCTCGGAATCGTCTTCATACCTCAAGTGACGGTGCGCCAGACGCTCGATACCGTTCAAGACTACAACCATCAGCAGGACTATTACCGGCCGGAGGTAATACGCTCCCGGCTGATCGCCCGGCAGGGAAACGATTTCAAAGTGTATTTGCGCTTGCAGGAAAAGAAAGTCATCACCGTGACGCTTGATACGGATCACGACGTCCGTTACACGCCGCTTGACGCGAACCGCTGGTTCAGCCGCTCCACCTCGACGCGAATCCAGGAAGTGGAGAATGCGGGTGGCGCCGGTGAACGCCTGTTGCCCGTTGGCCACGATGGTGGCTTCCTGTGGCGCATGAACAGCTATTGGTGGTTTGAAGAACGCGACGGCGGCGTTTACGTCCAGTGCGAGTCCATCTCGCTCACACGCGACATACCAGCGGGGTTCGGCTGGCTGGTGGGATCATTCGTTACCAGCATTCCAGAAGAGTCGCTGGAAGAGACACTGGGCCAAACGCGCGCCGCGGCGCTGACGCATCTGTAGCGCGGCCTCTGGCCGCCGGTCGTTATGTTAAAAACCGGCGGCCAGGGGCCACCGCTACAACTGCCCATCGTTTGCTTTGTGCTATGCTACTTTCTTTTTTCCGCCTTGGGGGTCCGCCGTGATTCGCCGTCTTGCATTTGCATTATTCATCTCTGTTTTGGCCGTATCATTTGCGAATATCGCTCTCGCACAGGAATACCCCGAGAGCCTGTTTCAGGAAATGCGCTGGCGCATGATTGGCCCATTTCGCGGCGGCCGGACGCGCGCCGCTTGTGGTGTACCCAGCGAGCCTAATGTTTTCTATGTGGGCCAGGTGGATGGCGGCGTCTGGAAATCGGACGATTACGGCCGGACGTGGAAACCCATCTTCGACAAGGAGCCGTCCCAATCCATTGGCGCCATCGCCATCGCGCCTTCCGACCCAAATGTTGTTTACGTTGCGAGTGGCGAGGGTTTGGCGCGTCCTGACCTTTCGGTCGGCGATGGAATTTATAAGTCCATCGACGCAGGCAAGACGTGGACGCATCTCGGCCTTCGCGACGGCCAACAGATTCCCGAGTTGGCCGTTGACCCAAATAACCCAAACCGGGTCTTTGCCGCGGTGCTAGGCCATCCTTACGGGCCGAGCGAACAGCGCGGCATCTTTCGCTCGACAGACGGCGGCCAAACCTGGCAGAAAGTCCTCTACGTTGACCAGAACACGGGCGGCTCCGATGTTGAGATTGACCCGTCGAATCCCAACGTGGTCTATGCAACGCTTTGGGAAGCGCGGCAAGGTCCCTGGGAATACGACAATGAATATCAGGGAACGGAAGGTGGAATTTTCAAGTCCACGGACGGCGGCGATACCTGGCGAAAGCTGACGCAAGGGCTTCCAGCCAATCTCGTGCAAGCTTATGTTGCCGTTTCCCCGAGCCAGCCGAGCCGTCTTTATGCGACCGTGGGCACGACGGAACCTGGAGATTACGAATCGGGACGCGGACTCGGTTTCTACCGCTCGGACGACGGTGGTGAGCATTGGTATCGAGCCACCACCGATCCTCGTCCTGCCTTCCGCATTGGCGGAGGCGATCTGCCCGTGCCGAAGGTTGATCCAAAGAACGCAGACATTGTCTATAGCACGAGCATTGTGACTTGGCGGTCTAAAGACGGCGGAAAGACCTGGACTGGTATTCGAGGCGCGCCCGGCGGTGACGATTACCAGAACATTTGGATCAACCCGGAACATCCCAACATTATTCTGCTGGTCAGCGATCAAGGCGCCATCGTCAGTGTCAATGACGGCCGCACGTGGAGCAGTTGGTACAATCAGCCCACGGCGCAGCTCTACCATGCCGAAACCACGAATACGTTTCCTTACCGCGTCTGCAGCGGCCAGCAGGAAAGCGGCTCCGTCTGCATTTCAAGCCGGGGCAACGACGGTGAGATTACGGACCGCGACTGGCGTTCTGTGGGCGCTATCGAATACGGTTACGTCGCCCCCGATCCGCTTCATCCTGACATTATCTACGGCGCAGGCACAAACGAAGTCTCGAAATTCTATTGGGCTACCGGCCAGGTGCAAAACGTAACGCCAATTCCGCTGCGCGGCCCTCAAGTGCGCGTGGATCGCACCCAGCCCCTCATCTTTTCGCCCGTTGACCCGCGCGTCCTCTATTACGCCGCGAGCCGGGTGTTCAAGACCACCGACGGCGGGCAATCGTGGGAAGCCATCAGCCCGGACCTTGCGCGCAAGCGCGACGGCATCCCGGCGAGCTTGGGCAATCTTGCCGCAAAGGACGCGAACGCCGCCAAACAGCGCGGCGTGGTTTATGCGCTCGGCCCTTCGTTCAAGAATGTGGATACGCTTTGGGCGGGCACGGATGACGGCCTTATCTGGACCACGCGCGACGGAGGGAAAAACTGGACGAACGTGACTCCGCCCGGATTGACGCCCTGGAGCAAAGTGGCGCAAATCACCGCTTCGCATTTTGACGACGAATCGGCGTACGCTTCCGTCAGCCGCTTCCGCATCGATGATCTCCGGCCTTACATTTATCGCACCCACGATGGCGGCAAGACCTGGCAAGCGATCACTTCGGGCCTGCCGGATAATGCTCCGGTTGATACGGTGCGCGAAGACCCTGTGCGCAAGGGCTTGCTGTTTGCCGGAACCGAAACCGGCGTGTGGATTTCGTTTGACGACGGCGATCACTGGCAATCTCTGCAACTCAACTTGCCGCACACCTCCATGCGCGACCTTTGGATTCAAGGCCACGACCTGATCGGCGCCACACACGGGCGCTCCTTCTGGATTCTCGACGACATCACGCCGCTTGAGCAGCTTGCTGGTTCGGTCGCCCGCTCAAGCGCATATCTCTTTAAGCCCGAGACCGCCACCCGCGTGCGGCGGGACACGAATACGGACACGCCGCTGCCGCCGGATGAGCCGTTGGGAAAGAATCCGCCCGATGGCGCGATCGTCGACTATTATCTCGCGCAGCCTGCCTCCGGCCCGGTGACGATTGAGATCCTCGACGCTCAAGGAAAGCTGGTGCGTCGCTATTCAAGCGCGGAGCATACTGCTGCCGCCGAGGCTAGTAAAACTCTGGTCCCGATGTATTGGTTGCGCACGCCCAAAACGCTTTCAGCGAAAGCGGGAATGCACCGCTGGGTATGGGACCTCCACTATCCCGCGCCTGAATCCAACAATCGTGATTATCCGATTTCAGCAGTTCCTCACAATACGCCGCGAACGCCCCTCGGCCCCCGCGCTTTGCCGGGGGAGTATACCGTGCGGCTCACGGCCGAGGGCCGCACTTTCACCGCGCCGCTGCTTTTGAAAATGGACCCGCGCGTGAAGACGCCGACGAGCGCCCTCAAGGAACAGTTCGCAGCGGAAATGCGCCTGGCGTCGATGATGGATCGTGGGTACGATGCAACGGTGGAGACGCAGTCAGCGCATAAGCAACTTCAGACTCTCGCCGGGCAGGCAACGGGTCCGCTGAAGGAATCTCTTATTGCGCTGGAAAAGAAGATGGCGAGAATTGTTGGCGGGCCGCCTTCGGCCGCCGCGTCCGCGGCCCACGCAATCACGCTTAGCCGCGTGAACGGGGATGTAACCACTCTCTATCAGGAGATCGACCGCGCTGACGCGGCGCCAACAGTGGCGCAGGTAAACGCAGCGGCCAAAACCAGGCGCGATTTCGCAAAGGTGATGTCACAGTGGGAACGAGTGAAGGCCGTGGACATTCCAACGATCAATCAGCGGCTTGCCACGGAGTCGCTGCCGGTGATTCGCATTGAATCGAAGCAGAGGTAGCCACGGTCAGTGTCTTTCTGACCGTGGGCTTTTCCGCCGGTTCGAAGCCCAGGATTAATTCACACTGCGGATTAACCGTGGCCGCACTGCCACCTATTCGTAGCGCAGCGCAACCACCGGATTGACCCGCGAGGCGCGGCGGGCAGGAAGATAAGTTGCCAGCAAGGCAACCAGACCCAATAATACAGCGACAGCAACAAACACCGCAGGGTCTCGCGCCTTCACGCCGTAAAGCATACTTGCCATCAGGCGAGTCACGGCCAGGGCGATACCGATGCCAGCGGCAACACCGATGAGCGCCAGCGTCATACCTTGCCGCACCACCATGTTGCGTACGTCGCGCGGGCTAGCTCCAAGCGCCATGCGGATGCCAATCTCCTGCGTGCGCTGCTGCACGGAGTAAGCAATCAAACCATAGATGCCAATCGCGGCCAGCAACAGGGCAATCGCGGCAAAGATGGTGAACAACACCATGTTGAAATCGGTGCGGGCGGTGGACTCCGCAAGTACCTGGTCCATCGACCGGATATGCGCCACGGGCAGCCCGCCGGTTGCGACGCGCAGTTGCTGCTGGATTTGCTGGCTCAGCGAAAAAGGCGGCACCAGCGTGCGAACGGTCCAATAGACCGGGCCAAGGCGGTTGCCGAGCGCGGTAACGCCATCATTGATTTGGGCCGACGGCACGTACATGATGGGCGGAGGGTTATTGTTTAGACCGTTGTCTCTGACGTCCCCCACGATGCCGACAATCTGGCGCGGCGCCTCGATAAATTCGGGACCGACGCCTTTGCCGATGAGCATTTGCTGCCCGACGGGATTGCCTTTCTTCCAATATTGCTTCGCCATGGCCTGATTAATGATGACCACGTGCGGGGCCGCAGCCGTGTCAAGGTCCGTAAACAGCCGCCCGCGAAGCAGCGGAATCTGAAATACTTTGAAGAATTGGGGCGAGACAAAAGCCCAGTTGGCGTCGCCCGTGTAAGGGCTCTTGCCCGAAGGCGCGCGCCCCAAAACATTGAATGTCAGGTCGTAGTTAAATCCGGTGGCCGGCAGATAGCAGTCGGCGGAGACGCTCTCAACTCCGGGAATGCTGCCCACCCGTTCCTCGGCTTCGCGCTCCATTTGCGCCACCGCGCTCGTCTTCTCGAATCGCTGCCCGGCGAGCGACATTTGCATGGTCAGAATGTTATGCGGATTTAATCCCGGGTCCACCGCCTGCATTGCAACAAAAGTACGGATGAGAAGGGCCGCGCCCACAAGCAGGACGAGAGCTAGCGCCATTTCGACAACCACCAAAATCGAGCGGGACTTATTCTGGCGGAGTCCCGTGCCTGACCGCGTGCCGCTCTCTTTGAGCGTGGCGTTGAGGTCGGAACGCGAAGCGTTAAGCGCGGGAATCAGGCCAAACAAAATCCCCGTCAAGAGAGAGACAACGAGGGTAAAAACGAGCACGCGCCCATCGAGCGACACCGCCGAACCTTGTTCGCCAATACGCGGAATATTACCGGGGTTGATGGCCAGCAAAGCCCGCACCCCTACGAAGCCGAGGATAAGTCCTGCTACGCCGCCCGCTAATGACAAGAGCACGCTTTCGGTTAAGAGTTGGCGGATGATCCGGCCTCGCCCAGCGCCTACGGCGGCGCGAATGGCAATCTCGCGTTTCCTGATGGTAGCTCGCGCGAGCAGCAGGTTCGCTACATTCGCGCAGGCGATCAGGAGCACGAATCCCACCGCGCCGAGCAGCACCAGCAGCAGCGTGCGGACGCCTCCGGTCTGCGCATCTTGCAATCGCCGGGCGGCAAACGCGACCTTATTCCCCATCAGTGTTTGGAAGTCGGGGAATTTTCGCTTGAAAGCG
>JBOGJY010000086.1:0-3145 GCA_050745325.1 Terriglobia bacterium | reverse complement strand
CTCCACCTCGATCTGTCGGAGCAAGTTCACAACCTGTTCCGGCTTAAATCTCTTCGTCGACATGACCGGTCCTCCTCAAGTGAATTCTCTCTCATCTCACTTGGTACCAAAAACCCCGGTCAGGTCACCGCCATCAAGCGGCTGAGGGAGGCGCTGGGTGATTCCGCCGAGCGGCCGCGCTAAATTGAGACTCTTCCGAAGCGCGGCTACCGCTTCATCGTCCCGGTGGCAAAGCCGAACGGCGTCGAAGCTGAAACGCAGGAGTCCCAGAATACCCAGCCTAAGCCCACTCAAGGAAGATCGCCGTCCCATCACAGCATTCTGGTATCTGTGATTGCGTGGATCCTCACTGCCGTGGTAGCTGTAGGGGCTTGGGCGCTCCTCAAGCGGTTGAGACGGGCGCCCACAACGGCTATGGCCCGTACGATGTTAGCAGTCCTTCCTTTTAGAAACCTGAGCGGGAACCCTGCGGAAGATTATGTGAGCGAAGGAATGACTGAGAAGATGATCACTCAGCTTGGACGGATGGATCCCCAAGGGCTTGGAGTGATCGTCCGGACGTCTGTGATGAAATACGCAAACACGGATGAGGATACACGATCGATCGGAAAGGAATTGAACGTCGATTACATACTTGAGGGAAGCGTGCGGGAAGACTCGAAGCAAGCCTTCATCACCGCGCAGCTTATCCAAATGCGAAACCGGACAAACTTGTGGGCCGAGACGTACGAAAGGCCTTTCAAGGATATCTTTGCGATTCAGCGCGATGTGGCGCGTCGCGTGGCTGAGTCGCTGGCCCTAAGCCTTCTGCCCGAAAGAGAAACTGCGCTGGCGCGCGCCGAAACCGTGAATACTGACGCTTACGATGCCTACCTCAAGGCGCGTTACGCCTGGAACCAGAGCACGCTGGACGGATTTCGCCGGGCGATTGACGGCTTTGAGAAGGCAATTCAGCTTGATCCGAATTACGCGCTCGCCTACGAGGGCATCACTCGCACGAATCTCTCGCTCGTCGATTATCGCTTTGTACCGCCCGCTGACGGTAACGAGCGGGCCGGGAAAGCAGTGCAGAAAGCTATTGCGCTCGACCCTTCAATTCCTGAGTCTTACGTGCTACGGGCGGCGGTGTTATCTCGGAGCAATCCCAAACAGCCCGGCATTGAGGACGCCTACCGGCGCGCGCTCACCCTGAACCCAAGTGATGCCGAGGCTCACGAACAGTACGGGCTGTTTCTCCGTGACGCCGGGCGATACAAGGACGCTTTACAACAGATGCACCAAGCTCTGATACTTAATCCCCTATCCCCGCGCGAGCACATGCTGGCCGGCTGGGTGATGCTGGATGCCAAACATGACGCGGAAGCCGCCGGCGAATTTCAAAAGGCGCTTGACCTTCAACCAAACTACCCGCCTGGCCTCTACTTCATGGCCCTCGTGAAGGAACGTCAGAATCAATGGAGCAACGCTGTGGCGCTGATTGAAAAATCTGTCGAGAGTTCAGGCCGGACGCCCAAATACTTGCACGCCTTGGGCATGGCATACGCGAAGACCGGAAAACGAGAGCAAGCCCTAAAGATTCTCGACGAATTGCGCGCGCAAGCGAAGCGCGGTTATGTAGAACCCGGTTTCAACACCTCGCTGGAAGCCGGAGTCGGAAAATTGCGGCCTTCGGTACGGACAACGAGCGCGACAGGTTCCCTTCAGCCGCGATAAGAGTCATCGTGCATTTCTTCCGGCAAGCCATTATGGGGTAAGACAAGGGAAGGTGAGCAGCAGGGACCCTGTGGTCACGCAGCTTTCGCCTGGTGTCGCGCTGTACTAAAATCGGTTCTGGCACACTTTCGGTGCAGAACCCATGAGGTTGGCTTTGGCATCTTGAAGTTATGAGCCATCCGATTGATGTTGTTAGGGATTCTTTGCCCAACGCCGATTTGCTGGAGTTGGGGGGAATAGAGGAGAGCGAAGAGGGGATTGTCCTCCAGGTTCGGAATAAGAAACCGCCACGCTGTCTATCCTGTTCGAGTTTGGAAGTGTCTCATCACAGTACCTACACTCGCCATTTACGCGATCTGCCGTGGCAGGGGCGGCCAGTTCGAATTCAATTCAAGACGCGTCGATTTCGTTGCCTGAACCAGCAGTGCCCGCACCAGATCTTCGCGGAAAGCCTGCCTGGAGTTGCGGCCCGGCGGGCCCGAGAAACAGACCGATTCGCACAATCCATCAGCATGGTGGGTTACTTATTGGGCGGCCGGCCCGGATCGCACTTGATGCAGCGACTCGGGATGAAAGTCAGCCGGGACACGGTCCTGCGCCGGGTGAAAACGTGGTCCGCGCCTGCAACTGAGACGAAGGTGCGGGTCCTGGGGGTAGATGACTGCGCTTGGCGCAAGCACCAGGGGTACGGGACAATGCTGATGGATCTGGAGCAGCGACGGGTCATTGATCTGCTCCCGGTTCGATCGACCGCGAGCTTTGCCGACTGGCTTCGGCAACACCCAGGAGTCGAAATCATTGCTCGGGACCGGTGTGGCCTTTATGCCGAAGGAGGGCACGAGGGTTCTCCTTCGGCGGTGCAGGTCACCGACCGATATCATCTGATGAGCAATCTCTCAGAGGCGGTTGAGCACACGCTGCAGCAACTTCAGATCGAAGCCCGCGCAGAACTGGCACCAGAAACGAGTCCGAAGCCCTCAAGAAAATTGACTCTGGTCGAAGTCCGGTATCAGCGCTGCCGCCAAGCCCGATACGAGCGCTACTTGGCGGTGGTTGAGCTTGGGCGTCAGGGTGACACCCAACTCGCGATCGCT
Organism: Terriglobia bacterium; assembly: GCA_050745325.1. Taxonomy (GTDB): domain Bacteria; phylum Acidobacteriota; class Terriglobia; order UBA7540; family UBA7540; genus RH2-MAG17b. The sequence goes on along the minus strand of JBOGJY010000086.1, from coordinate 338 downwards.
GCAAAGCTTGGAATGAGAGCGCAGACTGTGGCCCGTTGGTTACGCGCGCCCACGTTTCCGGAGCGCCGCATCCGGAGGGACCGGCGGCGAGACCAAGCCCGCTTTCTGCAAGATCGAGCCCGTGGCCTGCACCCTGCCCTTCCTCGAACCCAACCCGGGGATGATTCGCTTGGCCGAACAGCAAAGGCGCCTGACGAAGCTGGATATTGAGTTTCTGGACCTTCCAGGGGAGCGCATCCCCTTGCAGGACGGCGCCGTGGATACAGTCGTGAGCACTTTTACCCTATGCACAATTCCCGGCGTGGTGGAGGCCATTCGGGGTATCGCGCGAGTCTTAG
>JBOGJY010000085.1:0-2811 GCA_050745325.1 Terriglobia bacterium | reverse complement strand
AACAGCATCAACATCCGCCTGCCGAATCGGGTTAGCCAACCCATTGCATCCATCATTTCAATTCCCCGCTACCGCCGCTCCTATTACTTGCTACTCACCGGATGTCACTCTCTTAAGCCGTCTGAATCGCGCGCGTGATGGCCGCGACGACCCGATTGAACTCGGAAACTTCGACTTCCAACTGTTTTCGCCCTAGCGGCGTGAGCCGGTAGTAGCGCGCCCGGCGATTGCCTGCCGTCACGCCCCACTTTGCTTTGACCCAGCCCTTGATGAGCATCCTCTGGAGAGCGGGGTAAAGCGAGCCCTCCTCGACTTGCAGAACCTCATCCGAAACCTGCTCAATCCAGCGAGCGATCTCAAAACCGTGCAGTTCGCCGCTCCGAGCCAGAGCTTTGAGGATTAATAGGTAGAGCGTTCCGGGCGGGATCTCGTCTCGATGCATTCAGTAGCCTCATTGGCCTAGCTAGACTATGCCAACGTCCAAAGGTTAGCACTGGCGCGAGACTTTTTCAATGTCTTTTCGACCTGCCCACGCGGGTGGCGAGTCACTGTCCCTGTTCGTCAAAAAGGCACGTTGACACACGGCCCCGCCGCCGCTCATTCGAGATATCCGATCCCCCTATCCCCGTGTTGTGGCGAATGACGCTCACACCCTCCGACGCTAGAGACCAACAAACAATCCTGCCCACTAGGGGCGGCGCTTCTGATTCGTCTTCGGTCTGGCTTTGGGTTTGGTGCGCTCGGTCACGTCTCCTCTTCCACCCTGTTCTCGCGGGCACGGCGAGATGGGAAAACTGCCAGCGCGCTGCTGGCGAGGCGGGCTTTTGCTTTCCCGCTTCGCGTGACCCTCCGGGTTTTGGCGCCTCCCGAAAATCCAAAAGCGTGATTTTGTGACTTGAAGCATCGTTTCCGGGTCGAACGGCTCGTGCGTGCTCCTGCCGGCGCTTAAAAAACCGGTGTCGTAGGTGATGCCTTTGCCTCGAATAAATCTGTGCCTCGCGGATGTGTTTTTGCCGTCGAAGCTCAATCGCCAGCTACAACGCGGGCCGGAGCGCGTCGCGCGGATGCGATCCACATGGATGTTTGGGTGGCGGCCTTCGTCGTGCTGGTCGTCCTCGGCTGCGCGCTGTTCGCTTGCCTAGCGTCGTCGCCTTCCGTCGGTGGCGGCAGAACACTGGCAGCGCTTCACGAGTCATCGCGATCGCAAAGCGCCGGCCACGGCCGAGCCAGGCTTCGCAAGACGCTGCTTACGCTGGAGATTGGCCTGACGGTAATTCTGCTGGCCGGGGCCGGCCTGCTGCTCAGGAGCTACCAGGGGCTGCGGTCGGCCAATCTCGGCTGCATCACGAAAAACGTGCTGACGATGGGCATCAGTCTGTCCGGGGTGAGGTATAGCAAGGACGCGCAGCGCGTGAACTTTTTTAAGTCGCTGCTCGAGGATGTGCGCGCTCTGCCGGGCATCCAAGGCGCAGGACTAGTTCACCTAGTGCCGGGCCAAGGTTACGGCGGTGACCATGGGTTTAGGATCCCCGAGCACCCGCCACTGCCGCTCGGCAAGGGGTAATTAGCCATCGTCAGTTGGGCCGACCCCGGATACTTCGCTGCGCTTGGCATTCCGTTTCTCCGTGGGCGGACGTTCGGTGCGGAGCAGCAACTGGAAAAGTCGCCAGAGGTCATCATCAACCGTCTTTCGCCCGACAGTATTTTCCTGGCGAGGACCCAATCGGCAAGCACCTATTTGCAATACGCAAACACCCCTTCAGAATAGTTGGCGTCGTCGGCGACACGCGCTATCTCGCTTCCCAGCCTCCACGACCCATCATGTATTTCTCCATGTATGCCGACCTTTACGGCGGCGTTACGCCGCCCATGGCCACTCTTGCCGTGCGCTCGCGCCAGGACCACGGTCCACGCGGAAGTCTGACAAAGGCGGTCAAGTTGCCAGGTTCAGCGGCTAAGTGACCGCGTTTCTGGCGAGATTGATTTTGACGACGCACAACTGCCCGGATTTTATATGCTATTCTTATTGTCCTTTCAGCATCGCGGATGCTGCGTGAATATGCGGGCGTGGAGGAATGTTCGTGTCAACAATCAGAAAGTGCGCGCTTGGGATGCTCATTACCGGGTGCCTGCTGACCCGGGGCGTGTATGCTGGCGAGTGGCCGACGTTCGGGCATGATCCGCAGCGCACCGGCTGGGCGTTCGACGAGGATACCATCTCACCTGCCAATGCGGGCACGCTGGAGCTCAAGTGGAAAGCCCACGTCGATAACGTGGCGAAAGCTCTTACTGCCTTGACCGCGCCGGTGGTAGCGACTGGAGTTGCGACTCCGAAGGGCGTTAAGACGGTCGTTTACGTGGCCGGGAGCTCAGATCATTTCTTCGCGCTTGACGCAGCCACGGGGCAGGTGGTCTGGAGCCGCACGTTCAAAACCGAATCGAAGCCCGCTAACGCAGACTTCTGGCTGTGCCCGCAGGGCATTAATGCCACGCCGGTCATCGATCCTCGCGCCGGAATCGTGTACGTCATTGAAACCGATGGAAGGCTGGTTGGACTTGATCTTGGAACAGGGGCCGTGAAGTTTGGCCCGATTCAGTTTGTCCCGCCATTCTCGAAGAGCTGGAGCCTCAACCTTGCGGGCGGCATCGTCTACACGGCTACATCCCAGGGCTGCGGAGGCGCGCAGTCCGGCATCTACTCGATGGACGTTCGCAAGCCCCTGCAACCGGTAGTTCGCGATCTGCTTATTTCCACGCACGGCGGCGGCATCTGGGGACGAGGCGGGCCGGTGCTCGGTCTCGATCATCGTA
>JBOGJY010000084.1:0-25168 GCA_050745325.1 Terriglobia bacterium | reverse complement strand
CATTCAAATTGTCAAGCCGTTGGAGATTACGGATGGCGACAAGCGAATTGCAATTTATCCCGCCGGCCAGTTTCGGGTGACGTGCAGCATTGACTTTCCTCATCCTCTCATCGGCAAGCAAACTCTTGACATTACACTGACGGCCGAGAATTACCTTCAAGAAATCGCGCCCGCGCGCACCTTTATCACTTTGGAAGAAGTTGAACCCTTGCGCCAGGCAGGATTGGTGCGCGGAGGATCGCTTGAGAACGCGATTGTGCTGGCGCGGGACGGCGTGTTGAACCCGGAAGGCTTGCGCTTCGCGGATGAGTTTTGCCGGCACAAGGCGCTTGACCTGATTGGCGATTTTGCGCTCCTGGGTCATCCCGTGGCGGGTCACGTGGTAGTGCATCGCGGCGGCCACGCCCTGCACTACACGCTGGTTTCGCGCCTGCTTAAGGACCAGACTGCCTGGCGCTTGGTGGATGTCTCGCAACTGGAGCCGCAAACAAGCGCCGCCTGATTCGCGCTGTTCCCCACAAAGCCCTTGCCTTCGCGTCACAGCTTAATGAAAATTAATCCTCAGTTCAGGGAATATAGGGTCTGGGGCGTTATTCTGAGAGGTTACAATGCCGGCGCGAGTGGCATCTTCAAGTTCTTGCCAGGCCGCCCTGCGGTACAGTATTTATTAACGTGGCGTCAGAGCGGATTCTTCGTTGCGTGACCTGCAACGCTTGGCGCGAGACCGCCCTCAAAATAATCCTCATCGGCCTTTGGCCACCCTCTTCCCAAGGGAGAGGGGCGGGAGTTACTCTTGTGCTTTGCGTGCGCCCGAAAACGGCATGGACGGCTGCTAGAATTCTGGAGGTCAGTTATGACAGCGAGAAAAAGGCTCGACCCCGCGCCCCGGCACGCGCTTGATTTTGAGGCGCGCGCCGCGATCCTCCGAACTCCAGTCAGGCGCTTGCCGGTCCGGGCAATGTTGTTGCTCGCTTCCGCGGCGCTTTGTTTCTCATCGGCGCTCCGGGCGCAGCAGGACACGAGCGCCGCGCAAAGCACGCTTCAGATGGTTACGCCGCCAAACTCACCCGGACCGCCGGTCACGATTACCCTGCAGGACGCTTTAGAACGCGCCGCGAAGAACAGCCCTCAGTTCCAAGCTGCGGTCACAGCGGCCAGGCTCGCGCATGAAGACCGCGTTCAGGCTCGCGCCGCCATGCTGCCCGCCGTCACAGCCACCACGCAATATCTCAACAGTCAGGGCGACGGCATCTCGCCCGTCGGGCGATTCGTCACTAACGACGGGATTCACGTCTACCGGGCCTGGGGGGTGGTCCATGAAAACATGCCCGCCAGTTTCTTTATTTCGGCCGGACCCCGCAGCGCCGCGTATGCCGAGGCGCTCGCGAAGTCCAATCAAGAAATTGCCCGGCGCGGTCTGGTGATGACCGTGACCAATACCTATTACGCCTTGGTGGTTGCGGAACGGAAATACGCCACGGCGGAGCAGGGCCGCGAAAATGCGCGGCGATTGCTTTCGATTAGCCAGGAGCTTGAGCGCGGCGGCGAGGTGGCGCAAGCAGACGTGATCCGATTCCAACTCCAGGACAACCAGACCCAACAGGTCCTTCGGGATGCGGAAGCCGCAATGTCTACTGCGCGTCTCGATCTGACGGTGCTGCTATTTCCCAATCTCAACCAGGATTTTACCGTGGTCGATGACCTGGGAACGCCCCCCGCGCTGCCCTCCTTCGCGGAAGTGGAAACGCTGGCGCGCAACCATAATCCTGACGTTCAAGCTGCCCTGGCTGCGATGCGCCAAGCCAACTTAAGCGTTGCAACCGCGCGAACCGCCTTCTTGCCTTCGCTGAGTATTGACTTTGATTACGGCATCGAAGCGAACGCTTTCGCACTCTACAGTGATAACACGACGCGGCCGGGTATCCGCCAGCCGAACCTGGGATACTTTGCAACCTATGCCTTGAACGTGCCGGTTTTTGACTGGGGAGCGCTGCGGAGCAAGCTGCATCAGGCGAAAGATCAACGCGCGCTGGCGCGGGTGAACCTCTCCTTTGCCGAGCGTCAGACTCTGGCCCGCCTGTACTCGTACTATAATGAGGCGCAAGCGGCGTGGGCCGGACTCGACACGCTGCGTAATTCGGCGCAGCTTGCCACCCGCAATCTGCAATTGGTGACGCTGCAATACAAGGCGGGCGAAGTCACAGTGCCTTCGGTGCTGGACGCCGAGACCTCGCTGACTCTGGCGCGCAACAACTACGCGGACGGGCAGGCGCGGTATCGCGCCGCTCTGGCCAGCCTGCAGACGCTTACTGGGAGCTTTTAACGCGTGCCCACCCAACACATTCCTTCCAGGCGCAGGATTCCTGGTCTGGCCGCCGGGCTTACCGTCGTTCTATTCGCCCTATTTGCCCTATTCGCTGGTTGCTCAAGTAAACAGACGGAGCAGCCGCAGCCTCTCGTCACCGTTCAGGTGGCGACGGTCAAGCGCTCCACAATCCGCCGGATGGTGACCGCCGAAGCGGTGCTTTATCCGCTCAATCAGGCGGACATCGTCCCTAAAATCAGCGCGCCGGTGAGTAAATTCTTCGTTGACCGCGGCGACCGCGTGCATTCGGGAGAGCTTCTGGCTCAACTTGAAAACAAAGATTTGGCGGCGGCCGCCGCGCAGAGCCAAGGGGCCTACCAACAAGCTCAGTCGGTTTACGCCACAGATACGCAGGTGAACGTTCCCGCGCTGGCCCAAGCGGCGAAGTTGAGCGTACAGGATACGAAGCAGGCCATGGATGCCGCCCAGAAGGTTTACGCCAGCCGCCAGAAGCTCTACCAGCAGGGCGCGATCGCGCGCAACCTCCTGGACCAGTCGCACGTTGCCTACGTCCAGGCCCGCAGCCAGTATGAGATTGCGGAAGCGCACCTGAGATCGCTTGAGTCCGTGGGGCAAAAGGAACAGATCAAGTCCGCTGAAGCCCAGCTCGCAAGCGCCAAGGGACAATATCTTGCCGCCGAAGCGCAGCTCGCTTATTCCGAAATTCGCAGCCCGATCGACGGCGTCGTCGCCAGCCGCCCTCTTTATCCGGGCGGGACGGCCTCCGCCGGGACGCCGCTGATGACGGTGATGAATACTTCGAAAATGGTGGCGCGCGCGACCATGACTCCCGAGCAGGCGGCATGGCTGCGGGTGGGCGATGCGGCCACGATTTCGGGCGGCGGGGGACCGGGAGACGTCCAGGGAAAAGTAAGCGTTGTCAGCCCGGCGCTCGATCCGAGCAGCACCACCATCCAGGTATGGGTGGAGGCGGCGAATCCCGGCGGACGGCTCAAGGCGGGATCAACCGTTCAACTCTCCGTCGTGGCCCAGGCAGTGGCGAATGCGCTCGTCATCCCTGCTTCCGCGCTGCTGACAGCGGCAGACGGGGCTATGTCGGTCATGGTGGTGGGGGCGGATAACGTTGCGCACCAGACTCAGGTGAAGACCGGTATTCGCGAAGGCGACAACGTCGAGATCACGAGCGGCCTTCAGGCGGGCGAGCGCATAGTGACCGAAGACGCATTCGGCCTGCCCGATGGCACGAAAGTTCAGTTCTAAAGGCAGTGACGGGCGGTAGCCACGCAGTCAGTGCTGTTCTGACTTGTTCTGACCTGTTCTGACCTGTTCTGGCCGTGGGCTTTTATTGCTCTAACAACCCACGATCAATCAAAGGTCGATTGACCGTGGCTACCATCTCCATGCCGTTGCCACTTACGTAATGAAGCATACTGCACAAGAGGAACGAAAGATTCCAGGCCGCGGTGATGAGGACGCCTCGCGCTATTGGTTCGCCCGCGAGTCCCGGCCGATCATTTTTCTGATCATTACGCTCGCGCTCGTGGGCGGGTACCTCGCCTTTACCATACCCATTTCCGTCTTCCCCACCACCAATTTCCCGCGCATTATCATCGCCGTGGATAACGGTGTCATGCCGATTGATCAGATGCTGGTGACCATTACGCGCCCGCTTGAAGAATCGGTGAGCGGCGTGCTCGGCATTGAGGACGTGAAGTCCATCACCAGCCGCGGCTCGGCAGAAATCGACCTATTCTTTAACTGGAACGTGGATATGTTTCAGACACTGCAGCGCGTCAACAACGCCATTGCGCGCGTGCAGCCGATGCTGCCCCCGACGGTCAAGATCGACACGAACCGGCTGCAATTCTCCAGCTTCCCGATTCTCGGTTACAGCCTCACTTCAAACACGATTCCGCAAACCCAGCTCTGGGAGCTTGCCACCTATACATTCAAGCCCCGCCTGAACAGTCTGCCCGGCGTGGGAACCATCCTGATCCAGGGAACGCAGACGCCCGAATTCCAAATCGCACCCAATCCGGCCCAGTTGCTAGTAACCCGGGTCACCGTATCGGACATCTTAAGCGCAGTTGAAAGCTCAAACCTGATCCAATCGCCTGGGCTTTTAGAGCGCAACCACCAGTTATATCTGGGGCTGATCAGCGGCCAGGTCCACACTCCGGCAGATATCGCCAAAATCTTCATCAAGAAAGATACCGGTGGCGATCCCATTTATGTCCGTGACGTCGCCACCACTTCATCTTCCGTGGCGCCCAACTACACTATTGTGACGGGGAACAACAAACCCGCTGTGCTGATCAACATCAACCGGCAGCGCGCCAGCAACACGGACCAAGTTGCGGGTGAAGTGAAAAGTGAAATGCAAAAGATCGAGCAGACGCTGCCGCCGGGCGTAGAGGTGAGTAACTTTTATGACCAGTCGTGGATTGTAAGTGAATCCATAAAGAGCGTGCGGGATGCCATTCTGATCGGAATTTTGTTGGCCTCTGCGGTGCTGGTGCTGTTTCTGCGCGACTGGGGATCTTCGTTCATCGCCGGCATGGTCATTCCGATCAGCATTCTCATGACGTTCATTGCGCTCAAGGCGCTGGGCGAGAGCTTCAATTTAATGTCTCTGGGCGGGCTCGCGGCCGCCGTCGGGTTGATTATTGACGACGCCATCGTGGTGGTTGAGAATGTGGTGCTGCGCCGCGAGGCGGGAGAAGGGCGGTTCGAGGCTGTCTCTCATACGCTGAAAGAACTCACGACTCCTTTGATCGGCTCTACTCTCACTCCCATCGTGGTCTTCGTGCCTTTGATTGCCATCACTGGAGTGACAGGCGTTTTTTTCCGTGCCCTCGCCGTCACCGTGGGTGTAGCGCTTTTCGCTTCACTCACGCTGGCGCTCACCTGGACTCCCAATCTATGCCTTTATCTGCTCCGGCAGAAGGGAGATCGCGAAGCAGGCCAGCCGGGCGTAGACAATGACGTTACGCACAGCGCCTCCTCTCCGGCCGCAGCGAAGGAAAATGATCCTCCGGAATCCCAGACTGAGCTCACGCCCGAGCAAATCGACGTGAGGCGGATGATGGAGGTTGAAGAGCGCTCGATGGGAAAAACCCTCACCCGGACCATCCACTTTTACGATCGCTGGTTCCGGCGGGCTCTGGTGCGGCCCTGGTTATTGGCGATTCTCGGCGTAGTTTTGATTGTGGTTTCTTTTTTCTGTTACCGCTACATCGGATCCGATCTGCTGCCGAATATGGATGAAGGAAGCTTCATTCTTGATTACGTGACACCTCCTGGAAGCTCTCTGTCGGAAAGCAATCGGATGATTGGCGACGTTCTGAAGATCGTCCGTTCCGTTCCCGAAGTTGAGAACACATCGCGCCGCACGGGATTGCAACTGGGCCTCGCGGCGGTCACAGAAGCCAACATCGGCGATATTTCCGTCAAGCTCAAAACGAACCGTCACCGCGATGTCTGGCAGATCATGAACGAAATCCGCGCCAAGGTTGCCCGGCAGGATCCCGCCGTGACTGCGGATTTCGTCCAGAAGCTTCAGGATATGATCGGAGACCTGACCAGCGCCCCGCAGCCGGTCTTTATCGAGCTCTTCTCTCCCGACGCCGCGCTGCTCGATTCTTGGGCCCCTAAAGTTGCGGACGCCATCGGCAACATTCAGGCGGGAGGCAAACATCCTGTGGTGGATATCGATGACGGCATTGATTCGACCACCAGCGGTCCGGCCGTCATTTTCAACGTGAACGTGGCGAGGGCGGCTCACGCGGGTTTCTCGCCTCAGAATGTGGCCAACGAAGCCACGGCCATGCTGGATGGTCTTCCTGCCCCCACACCGGTCGTGGTGAATAACCGCCCTTATACCCTCCGCATCCGCTTTCCGGAAGCCGTCCGGTCATCGCTCGAGGCAATGAACAACACAATGCTGATCAGCCCCACGGGACAAACGGCAAGTCTGGGATCGCTCGCTTCGATTACGGAGGCGCCCGGCCAGACCGAAATCCTGCAGGATAACGAGCAGAGGTATGTTGCGGTCACGGCCCGGCTGGAGGGCCTGGATCTCGGTCACGGGATCGCGGCGGTTCAGAAGGTGATCAGCGGCCTCCATCTTCCGCCCTCGATTCGGGTCGAATATGGCGGGACCTATCAGACAAAAAAAAAGGCGTTCAACGATCTCGTGCTCGTGCTCATATTGGCGGTGGTGTTCGTCTTCCTGGTGCTGCTCTTCGAGTTCAAAAACTTTTCCGCGCCCGTCTCCATTCTCGCCTCCGCCATCCTTTCTACCTCGGGAGTCCTTTTTGCCCTGTTCATCACCGGCATGACCTTTAACTTGTCCTCATTTATGGGGCTGATTATGGTAATCGGGATCGTAGCTAAGAATGGCATTCTGGTGCTGGATGCTGATGGAAAATTCCGCGCGGCGGGCTTTACCGCCGAGGAGTCCATCATTCAAGCGGGCCGGCGGCGGTTGCGCCCTATCCTGATGACGGCCATTGCTGCGGCCCTGGGATTCCTGCCCCTGGCGCTGGCTATCGGTTCGGGATCCCAGATGCTTCAACCACTGGCGATTGCCGTCATTGGAGGCATTCTGATCGCCATTGTCCTGTCCCTTATGGTTACTCCCGCCATCTATTACTACATGACCCGCGGTAGCGAGCGGCCCGCCACGCTGGCAAACTCTGCCAGCGCCCCGTTTGTCTAACGCAGGATTTCCTGCCCTGAAGGCCGGCGGCTGACCTCTCTGTGTGTTAGAATCATGAGCCGTTCGAGACTTTGGCTTCATCGCCGCTAACGAGGGCATTATGCAAAAGAAACTGTTTCTTATCCTTATGCTGCTGGGAGTCACACTGCCGCTTTCCGCGCAAACAGATACGCTCTCAAGCCTCACGCAGCCGCATGATTACATCGCCAAGCGGTCGTCCAGCTACGACCGTACGGGCGCGAACGCGGACTATCGACGGCTCGCTCCCGGCAAGACGCTGGTGTTGCTCGACGCCAACGGTCCGGGCGAGGTCAGGCACGTGTGGATGACCATCGCCGACCGCGAGCGGTTTCACCTCAAGGATCTCGTCTTGCGCATGTACTGGGATGGCGAGAAATCACCCAGCGTTGAGGCGCCGGTGGGCGACTTTTTCGGCCTGGGCCTCGGCGAGTACGTCACCTACCAATCCACGCCGCTCGTTGTGGCTCCGGACAAAGCCTTGAATTGCTTCTTCCCCATGCCGTTTAGGAGACACGCTCTCATCACGGTGACGAACGAAGGCCAAGAGAGGGTGGACGCCTTCTACTTCAACATTGATTATCGCGAGTACCCAGCGCCGTTGCCGCAGGGGACACTCTACTTCCACGCCCAATACCGCCAGGCGACTCCCAACCACGGCCATCCCGGCGCGACCATCAATCTGGATGGAAAGAACAACTACGTTTGGATGGAGGCGCAGGGGCGCGGACAATTTGTGGGCGTCACCATGTCCGTGATCGAGAGCCAGGACGGCTGGTGGGGCGAGGGTGACGACATGTTTTTCGTCGATGGCGCAAAACTTCCTTCCGTCCAGGGCACGGGCTCCGAAGACTTCTTCCTCGGCGCGTGGGACTTTGGCGGCAAGGCTTTTGCGTACCGGCTTTTCGGCGCGCCGGTAGTTGGCAAAGAACTGCAAGGCTCGCGGTGGTCCATGTATCGCTTTATGCTGGCATCGCCCATCACGTTCACCCAATCGATCAAGGCCACGATTGAGCACGGCACGGCGGACGACCGGTCGGACAATTTCTATTCCGTGGCCTATTGGTATCAGACCGAGCCGCACGCTCCGTTTCCGCCTCTGCCGCCCGTGGCGGAGCGGATTCCCCGCGTGATCCCCGCGCCAGAGTAAAGGCGCCGGAAACGGTCCGGTTTCTCATCAGCTTTACCGTCGCAAGGCAAAGGACGGGGTTAAAACCCCGCCTTTCCGCCCTGCTTGGTGAGAAATCCGGGTCAGCAGCTCAAATTACAGCGGATTCCCGATATTCTCCGAAGACGCCGCGGAGTGTACCCGCGATCTCGCCTACTGTCGCATAGACTTTAACGGCATCGAGCACGGCGGGCATCAGGTTGACGCCTCCGCGCGCAGCCGCTTCCACTGAAGCGAGCGTTTCTGCCACCTGATTTCCGTTGCGGCGCCGACGCAGGCTGTGCAGCCTTTCCACCTGCGCCCGCTCGCTTTCGGGATCAATGCGAGCGATGGGCGGGGGCGCCGCGGCTTCGGCCGTGTAGCAATTCACGCCTACCACTACGCGCTCGCCTGATTCCACGGATTGCTGATACTCGTAAGCCGCCTGCTGAATCTCGCGCTGGATAAAACCGCTCTCAATGGCGCTGATTACGCCGCCCATCTTTTCAATCCGGTCAAGATAATCCACGGCTTCCGCCTCAATGCGGTCTGTAAGTTTCTCGATGTAATAGGAGCCGGCGAGCGGGTCCACTGTGTTTGCCACACCGCTTTCAAAGGCGATGATTTGCTGGGTACGCAACGCGAGCAACGCCGCATCTTCTGAAGGCAATGCGAGGGCTTCATCGCGCGCGTTCGTGTGGAGTGACTGCGCCCCCCCCAGCGCCGCAGCCAGCCCCTGAAGGGTGACGCGCGCAATGTTCACGTCAGGCTGCTGCGCGGTGAGCGTGCTTCCCGCTGTCTGCGCGTGAAAACGGAACATCCAGGAACGGGGGTCCTTTGCCTTGAACTTATCCCTTGCGAGCCTGGCCCACAAGCGCCGCGCGGCGCGAAACTTCGCTACCTCTTCAAGGAGGTCATTGTGCGCGTTCAAAAAGAAAGAAATGCGGGGAGCAATCGCGTCCACCTCAAGCCCGCTGGTGATGGCCGCTTCCAAATATCCAATCGCATTGGCCAGCGTGAAGGCCAGCTCCTGCACGGCAGTCGATCCCGCTTCGCGGATGTGATATCCGCTGATCGAAACCGTGTTCCACTCGGGCGCGTGATCTCGGCAAAACTCGAGGATGTCGGTCACCAGTCGCAGCGCGGGCGCTATTGGATAGATATAAGTTCCGCGCGCGATGTATTCTTTCAGGATGTCGTTTTGCACCGTACCCGAAAGCCGGTGAAGGCTGACGCCCTGTTTTTCCGCCACAGCCATGTAAAGCGCAAGCAGGATGGCCGCCGTGGCGTTGATCGTCATCGAGGTAGAGACACGGTCAAGCGGGATGCCGCTAAAAAGCGTCTCCATGTCTTCGAGCGAATCGATGGCCACTCCCACACGGCCTACCTCGCCCGCGGCGAGAGGATGATCCGAATCCAAACCGATTTGTGTGGGCAAGTCGAACGCGACCGAAAGCCCCTTGGCGCCGTGGTCGAGCAGGTAGCGGTAGCGCGCATTCGACTCCGCGGCGGCGCCAAAGCCCGCATACTTGCGCATGGTCCAAAGGCGGCCGCGATATTGCGCAGGATAGATCCCGCGCGTATAGGGAAACTGGCCGGGAAACCCAATCTGCTTTTCCCAGTCCTCTCCGGCTAAGTCTTGGTCCGTATAGTATGGCTTTTGTTTCGATGTGGCGGGCGTCTTGGAAACCTCACTCATATGTGATCGAATCAGCTTGCATTACCGGACGCTGCGCGCCTTGAGGAACGAAAATAGACATAAAAAAATCAGAAGAATCGTAAATCCCGCGAACAGGAAACAGCGGAATAGGCTGACGGAAGGATGGCTGAGATGGGTGCGCCAGGCTTCCATCGAGACAGAAATTCCGACGCCCGCCAGACACATGAACGCAAGTCCGACTAAGAAATGAAAAATACGCTGCGTCTGGCGCCACCCTCTCTGCATTTTGCCCGTGAGATTACCCAAGCACCCACCTTTCCTAAATCCGGGATTCACGCCGCTTATCAACATGGTAAGTAGATTTGGGGGGTCAGTCAACGCGCCGTTATGGCGGCCATTATAGCGATAGGTCAGGACACGGCAGGCGTCCACTGATCCCGCGTCAGAATGATCCGCCTCAACGGGCATTGCTCCTTTTCCTTGACAGGCTTCGGAACCGGATCATAGAATCCAACTTGGAGGCCATTTGGAGCTCGACGACAAGTTTAAACAGTTGATCAAAGAGTTGGGAACCGCCATCAACGAATCCTTGTCTGAATCCGACAAGATTGCGGGGGTGATGGGGCGCATCCGAGCTGCCGGATATGACCTCTTCCTGGTGCTGGAAGTAACCATCGGCTTCAACAAAAAGACCGGAACAGAGCGCTCGCGCCGCACCCGGTCAGCGGTCGGCCGCCGCAAAGCTGAGTTCCGGCTTACGTCCGAAGACGCGGAGTTCCTGCGCGATCTTAAGATCAGCTTTGACGGAGAAAGCCGGTAGCGGCGCCCGATCGTATTTGTTTCTCCCGCCTTTGCGCCTTCTTCTTTTCCGTACAGACGGTGCGCCTCGATGAATAAGACTCTGGTCACGGGCTGCGCCGGGTTCATCGGGTTTCATATTTGCCGCAGGCTTCTCGATGAGGGGGGCGAAGTCTGCGGCCTCGACAATCTCAACGCGTATTATGATTTGAAACTGAAGAACGCCCGCCTCGAGCAAATCACCCGTTACCCTGCCTTTAAGTTCTTTCGCATGGATCTCAAGAACCGTGAGGAAGTGGCCGCGCTCTTCCGTGACGAACGCTTCGACGTGGTGGTAAGCATGGCCGCGCAGGCGGGCGTGCGGCACTCGCTGAAAGACCCACCCGCGTACGTGGATTCGAACCTTGTGGGTTTCATCAATGTTCTTGAAGGTTGCCGCCACTCGGGAGTAGGCCATTTAGTCTTCGCGTCTTCCAGCTCCGTTTATGGCGCGAACACGACGATGCCGTTCTCCACCCGTCATAACGTGGATCATCCGGTAAGCCTATATGCTGCGACGAAGAAGGCCAACGAGTTGATGGCCCATGCTTACGCTCATCTCTACAGCTTGCCCGTGACGGGACTTCGCTTCTTCACCGTGTATGGCCCGTGGGGAAGACCCGACATGGCGTTGTTCCTGTTCACGCAAGCCATCCTCGCGGGGGAACCCATCGAGGTATTTAACTTCGGAAAAATGCGGCGCGATTTCACCTATATTGATGATGTTGTCGAGGGCGTCATCCGTGTCATGCACCGTATCCCACAACCCAACCCGCAATGGAACACCGGCCAGCCCGATCCAGCCACCAGCGCCGCACCCTATCGGCTCTACAACATCGGCAATAACAACCCTGTCGATTTGATGGTTTTGATCAGCACGCTCGAATCAAAGCTTGGCCGGAAGGCAACCCTCAAGATGCTCCCGCTACAACCGGGCGACGTACCCGCAACTTATGCGGATATTGATGATTTGGTCCACGATACCGGCTTTAAGCCCGCAACCCCGATTGAGACCGGTATAGAGCAATTCGTCGATTGGTATCGTACATATTACAAGTTATCTCGCGGGATCATTTGACCTCGCTACCTTGAATGGAGGAAGTCCATATGAAAATGACCGATCTGTTTCTGGCTGAACTCGAACGGGAAGCCGCCGGCACGCGCCGCGTGCTCGAGCGAGTGCCTGAGGGGCGTAATGATTGGAAGCCGCACGAGAAATCCATGCAGCTTGGATATCTAGCCGGGCTCGTCGCCTCCATGCCGTCGTGGATCGCCATGATGGTCAACAAGGATGAGATGGATATCACTTCTCCAGAAGGCGCCAAGTATAAGCCGCAGGCGTTCACCACGAGCCGCGGGCTGGTGCACTTGTTCGACCAGTCTCTCACCGATGCGCGCGAGGCGCTGACTAAGACGACAGACGAGCATCTGGTGAAACCGTGGAGGTTTGTGGTCGGAGGTCACGTCGCCGCCGAGCAACCCCGCTACATCATGATCCGCGATTCCGTGCTCAACCATCTGGCGCATCACCGAGGCCAGCTCACCGTTTATCTGCGGCTGTGCGGGGCTCCCGTGCCTGCGATCTACGGACCGTCGGCGGACGAAGGCGGTTTCTAACCTGAATTTCTTGCTGGGCGGGTGAAGGGGTTCTCTTCGCGCTTTGCGGTTTGTCCAAAACCGAAAATCTAAAATCCAAAATTGGAAAGGCCACAGGGTTAAACTACGAACCTTGCGCTACAAATGCACAAACCGCCGGGACGCGGCCCTACGACGAACTCACACTTTGCCCGTGGCGAGATGGTGAATGTGCTGTTTTGCGCCGCGCGCGTGCTCGGTGAAATAGACGCCCGCCAGAATCACGATGCCGCCCAAAACCGTCCGCACAGTGATCCGCTCTCCCAGGAGCCAGACGCCCAGCGCGGCAGCCATAACCGGCTGAAGATAAGAAAACGACGCCACCGTTGAAGCCGCGAGCTTCTGCAGCGCAAATCCATAAATGAGGTAAGCGGCGAGAGAGCCAAAAAGCACCATAAACCCCAGCCCCAGCCAGGCCTCGACGGAAATCCGGCCCCATGCGACTCCCGCCGTCGAATGGACGCAAAATGGAACGAGCAGAATAGAGCCGAGGCCGAAAACAACCGCGTTGAGCGTGAGCGTATCGTAGAGATGCGCCACTTGCTTCATCAGGATCGTATACCAGGCGAAGACCGCTCCAGCCGCAATCATCAGGAGGTCGCCCGTCCAGTGCGCTCCGCTGGCTCTACCCGGCTTCTCGATCAGCAAAATTGCAACCCCTGCAAAAGAGACGGCCATTCCCACTATTTTCTGCGACGTGAGCGCCTCGATGCGCATAAAGCCGGCGAGAAGGAGGACCAGGACGGGACCAATTGCCTGGATCAGCCCGGCATGAGTGACGGACGTTTTTGCCAGGCCGCCGATATAGAAAATCTGATTGAGCGTGATACCGGCAAGCGCCATGGCTCCGAGGATCAACCATTGCCGCTTTGAGGGCCGCAGCGAAGGAAACCCGCGCATGCTGACGTAAATAATCCAATAAAGCAGCGCGGTCGCCGCCATGCGCAACTGAGCCAAGGCAAGCGGGCTGAAGCCTCCCAACGCCATTTTCCCCGCCACGATATTGCCTGCCCAAAAGAAAGTGGTGAGCAGCATCAAACCGCTGGCAGCGGCAGTGCTCGATGGCCTCGCCGGAACCGCGTTGGACAGTGAAGGTGGCAGTGGCTCGGTGTGCTCGCTCATACCTGTTTTGATGATCTGGAACGCCGTTGGTGATCGTAACTGTAGTCCCTACTTGCCGCAAGTCCCGGCTTCATTTGGATTTTAGATTGGAAGATCCCGCCGTCAGGAAATCGCAGATAGTAACTGCGCGCTACCAGCCCGGGGGGCGTTTTGGACCCCGCAAGCATTAAGGTAATAGCGACAAACGAGAGCAATGAGACGCGCTCGCCGCGATTCAGGAAGAGTTGTGGCTTCCCATCGTCTGGTAAATATACCGCTTCAGGAGGCGATTGATGAATTCGTCTTTGTTGATCGAGGCGGCGATTTCGCTGTTGGGAGGTTTACTCTCGTCAATCACCGTAAATCCACCGTCAATCACCCGGACGTGGGCGCGCCGCGTGGTGAATAAATCCGGCCAAAGCGCCATGCCAACCGGTGTGCAGTCATAGATCACCCACGGCCGGCTGGGGTTTTCGGTGCTCCACAGCGAATGCAGCCCGCTAAGAGCGTCGGTAAGAGGGGAACGCCGGGTCCATATCTTGGTTTGGTCATTTTCCGGCATGGTGAGGAAGGTATTGATATCAAGTGGGGCGTAGGTTATTGGGGCGCCGGAAGCGGAGAAGAGCTTCGACGACTCTATGTCCATCGCCACGTTATATTCGGCGCTCGGAACGGGATTCACCGACCACGGGTTTCCAGGCTTCTGGTTCATCGTGTAATTGTTCTGATCGTATCCCCGGTGAAACGAACCGTACATGGCATAGATGTGCTTGGCGAGTTTGAGAGCGCCGGGGTCTTTCTTGAGAACGTCGCCGATATTAGGAACAGGAGCGATCGAGAAGAGGATGACTTCGTGCGGGTATTTCCGCAGCGTTTGGATAATAAAATCGGACGCTGGGGTATCGATGGGTTCTTTTTTAGTGAAACCCTCTCCCCAGTAGAATTGAGACGAATAGCCCGCAAGTTCCGTGTCCTTACCTATTTGTTGGGGCGTCTGCCGCCCGGCAGCTACCGGAATATGTTCCATGCCTGCTTCGTAGAGCATCCGGCACACAATCTGCGCCCGCTTCTTCGTGAGTCCGTGGTCCGTGGTGACGCCCAGGACTTCAAATTCCGGGCTGGAAAGAACTAAGGCCAGCGCGAAAGCGTCATCGATGTCAGTCCCGATATCTGTATCGAGAATAATTTTCTGCCGTTCAGTTGAAGGCTGTGGGGGCCCAGCCCCGTAAGGGGGATCGGGCGATACTCGTGAGATCAAGGGATCACCGCTGAATGTCACCGAAGCGCCTAGGGCAGAGGCGCCTCCCACCATCAAAAAGTCACGCCGGCCCAATTTCTGATCGACCATGAATCCGCTCCTCTCTGTCCGCCACCAGGTCTTCTAAATGAGGCTCATATTATATTCGCTGTCCGGTTCCTCGCTGCGATATTATCTCAAATCGAGATTGACCCCCGGGAGTCCGCCCACGGAAATCGCGGGGCGCGCTGATCGAGTCTGCGCTGCCCAGCCACTGCCAGTTCATTTCGAGCTTGTTTGCGCCGTCACGAGGTACTACGATAATCCCCTTATTCAATTATTCTTCCCAGGAGGCTTCTTATGTCAGATATGTCTCGCCGCGGTTTTATGCGGACAACGGCGGGCGGGGCGCTCGCCGGCTCATTCTTGCTTGAACCGGCCCGGATCGCCGCCTCGCCGCGGCCCGCGCCGCCGAGCGATACCGTCCGGTTTGCAATCATCGGCTGCGGCATGAGGGGCTCGGGATTGCTCTCGACCGCGGTCAAGCTGCCGGGGGTTGAGTGCGTTGCCGCGAGCGAGCTTTACGACGGCCGCGCCACGCTCGCCAAGGAGATCGTGGGAAAGCCAATTCCGGTCACGCGGCGTTACCAGGAGCTGCTCGAGCGGAAGGATATCGACTGCATCATCGCGCCGGTCCCGGACCATTGGCACAAAAAGATCGTAATTGATTGCTGCACGGCGGGCAAGGACGTCTATGTTGAAAAGCCCATGACGCACACGGTTGAAGAAGGCGCCGAAATCATCCAGGCGGCGAAGGAGAACAACCGCATCGTGCAGGTGGGTAGCCAGGAGCCAAGCTCGGTGGTCTACCAGAAAATGAAAGAGCTGTTTTCGCAAAACGCGCTCGGAGATTTATGCCTGGTGGAAGCGCAGATGGGCCGCAACGAGCCTTGCGGCGCGTGGGACTATACCATCCCGCCCGATCTTTCGCCCGAGACGCTTGACTGGGACACATGGCTTGGCGCTGCGCCAAAGCGGCCTTTCAGCAAGGTGCGATGGACGCGCTGGCGGTGCTTCAACGACTATGGCGAAGGCATTCCCGGCGACCTCTTCATTCATCATCTCACCGGCATTCATTACGCGATGGGAATCACGGGCCCTCCGAAGCGCGCCTTCACCCAAGGCGGACTATACCGCTGGAAGGATGGCCGTGACGCTCCGGATGTGATGACCACGGTTTACGATTATCCCGGCTTCAGCCTTACCTTGCGCGTAACGCTCAGCACCGATACCGGAGAAGGCTTCCACTTCATGGGCAGCCATGGGGTTATGGCGGTAAACGGGGTTGAAAACCCCACCGGATTCTCCATGACGGCGCAGGATGGGATTAATCATAGCCCGTGCACGCCCGGATGGCCGCGCCAGATGGAGCGGGACTATGCCAGACAGTGGCGCACGGAACATTCTGCAAAGCCGGAAATGGGAAAGGTGGCTCCCCCTACCACCTATAGAGTTCCCTCCGGTTATGACTCGACGCGAGAGCATCTGCGGAGCTTTTTCCAGTCCGTGAAGTCACGCCAGCCTTCGGTTGAAGGCCCTGAGTTCGCCAACGCGTGCGCCATCGCCTGCCATATGGCCAATTACTCTTATTTCAACCAGTCCGCAGCCGTATGGGATGACAGCGCCCAGACAATTAAGGGTTAATGAGCGGCCACCATCCTGCGGCAGGCGCGTGGCGCCTCTGTGAAGGAGGCAGCGCAATCCAATAGGCAAATTGATAACAAAACGTTGACCCGGTCCTGACAAACATCTCCTCCTCCCAGGCGAATCTAGCTAGTGGTCGCTGCGCGATATTGTAAGCAGCGCACTAACAGAGTAGCGAGGAGGCTTTTCGTGAACGCAATACTTCATATGGGCTTTACCCGCATCATGCGTTTGTGGGTGTTTAACCAGGCCAAGTTTTTGTTGGTGGCTTCCGTTTTTGCATTATCGATTTTGCCGCAGTCATTGCGGGCGCAGCAGTCCTATATTCAGACGAACCTTGTTTCTGATGGCTTTGTACCTGCTCAGACGACTGACACCAATTTGAAAAATCCGTGGGGATTGGTGCAGTCTTCAACCAGCCCTTTCTGGGTTTCTGACAATGGCGCTAACGTCTCCACTCTATACACGGGCCAGGCGGCAAAATTGGGCCTGACGGTCAGCATTCCAACTCTTTCTTCTTCTAATGGGCCTACCGGTATCGTATTCAACGGAGGAACGGGCTTTCCTTCTCCCAACACGAGTACAACGAAGTCGTCCTTTATATTCGCCAACCTGAACGGAACGATCGATAGTTGGGCGGGCGCGAATGGCACGACCGCCCAGGTGGGTGTGACAGTCCCCAACGCGGTCTTTACCGGACTGGCAATCAACACCTCGTCCACGAATATATACACTGCCAACTTCGTTTCCGCGGGCGGCATCGACGCGTTCAGCGATAACTGGTCCCAAGTCTCGCTTTCGGGCAGCGCCTTTAAAGACTCTTCCCTGGCGTCCGGCCTTGAACCCTACAACATTCAGGATATCAACGGCACGCTCTTTGTTGCCTATGCCCCGATCGGTAGCAACGGTAAGCTTCAAATGGGGCTCGGGGACGGCGCCATTGCCGCGTTCGATGAAAGCGGCAACCTCCTGAAGACGCTCGTTCAGGGAGGGAATCTCGATGATCCTTGGGGCGTGGCGATTGCGCCATCTGACTTTGGCCAATTCAGCAACGATCTGCTCGTAGGGAATCGCGGCGATGGCGTCATCAATGCCTTTGATCCCTCTACCGGCGGCTTCCTGGGCACGATCCAGGACCCTTTGGGTAATGACATTACGAATTCCGGGCTCTGGGCTTTATTCTTTGGGACGGGTGGCGGTGGCACGAGTCAAGACACACTTTACATAACCGCCGGCCTTAATGGTTATAGCGATGGCGTATTGGCAGCCATCAACCCGGCGCCCGAGCCGTCAAGCCTGGCTCTCCTCGGCAGCGGATTGTTGGGACTGTGCGTGCTACTCCGGCGGCGCTGGCTGGCGCAAGAAAACTAGGTGTTTGGACGCTTGCATCGCTAACGAGTGTCCATCATGCGGCTTGGCATTTGCAGCGTGCCACCGTTCAGCGATCAATGCTGATTTCGCGTCACGCGAGCCGGCAAGCTTGCGGGCGCTGTGCCAGCGTCTGGGACTGGAACGTCAGGTGGGAGTGGCGAGAGATCGGTCCGAAGCACAACAATATCCACTCGCCGGTTCCTTGCCCTGCCCTGAACGGTGGTGTTGGGCGCCACTGGATGAAATTTGGCGTAGCCCGCGGCGGAAAGGCGCTGGGGAGGGATACCTAACTGGGTGATGAGGACGTTTAATACCTCAGTCGCCCGGGCAGTGGAGAGTTCCCAGTTGGACGCGAACTTCGCGTTGTGAATGGGAACATCGTCCGTGTGCCCCTCGACGCGAATGTTCTGGGGGGTTTGGGAAAGAATCCCCGCAATCTTGCTCAGAGCGGGCATGGCGCCCGGCTTCAAAACGGCGGAGCCACTGTCAAAGAAACCTATCTCTTGCAGGCTGACCACAAGCCCTTCACGGGTGATGGTAAGGTTGACGGAGCGCCGCTGAATCTCGGGAGCCAGCGCCCTTCCGAGCGCCGTCTTGATCCCTTCGAGCTCCCCCTTCATGTATTTGGGGCCGGAGAGGACGTTGGGCAATCTCCCGCTCATCGGTGCGGGCGTGGTTTGCGGCGTATTAGGGTTCGCGTTGGCGAGCAGCCGGATCTTCTCAAGCGTCTCGCTCCCCTTGTTGTTTGAAAAGACCCCCATCTGCTGGAAGGCGATCTGGATAGCCTGCGCCACCGCCACCGTCTTGCGCTTGTCAACCTGCGAGGAGGCGAACAACACCACAAAGAGGGCAAACAGGAGGGTGATAAAGTCCGCGTAAGAAATGAGCCATCGCTCGTGGTTGACGTGACCTTCCGCTTTCTTCTTCCGGCTCATGAAGCCCGCTCCAACTGTTTCGCTTTTTCCTTTTCTTTTGCCTGGCTTTCCGCCAGATAGCCGCGGAGCTTGGTTTCAACCATGCGGGGGTTTAAACCTTCAAGAATTGAGATGACCCCTTCCAGAATCATCTCGCGCGTTAATTCCTCCTGGCGGTTGCGATGTTTGAGCTTTCCGGCAGAAGGGAGAAAAATCAAATTTGCACAAACGAGGCCATAAATTGTGGCCACGAACGCCACTGCGATGCCGCGTCCAACTTCCGCAACGTCGCTCAGATGTTGCATCACCTGGATCAGGCCGAGCACGGCGCCCACAATCCCCATCGTTGGGGCGTACCCTCCAGCCGCCTCAAAAACTTGGGGCGCCTTTTCTTCCTGCTCAGCCAGATTACCCATCTCAAGCTCCATAATCTTCCTGAGCTCTTCCGGCTCCGTGCCGTCGATGGCCAGCATGAGAGATTTCTTAAGGAATGGATTCTGAATCTTTTCTAATCCGCTATCGAGGGAGACGATCCCCTCTTTGCGCGCTTTGTGCGCGTAGCCAAGCATTTCCTGAATCAGCCCCTCCAGGTCGACGCCCCGTTCGAATATCACCTGGCTCCAGCGTTTGAAGCTGTTCATCACAACCGGCAAGGGATAAGAGATCATCACCCCGCCGATCGTGCCCCCGAGAACGATCATCGCCGCAGTGGGTTGCAGGATCTGGGCGATCTTCCCCCCTTCCATCATCATCCCGCCCAGGATCCCGGCAATGGCCAGAAGTACCCAGCCCAAGGTTGCTTTGTCCAAAGGTCTCTCTACCTCACTCGGATTCGCCAGATTCTTCGGATTCGCCGTGTTTGCCGGCCTTTGAATGCAAAACGAAAGGCGGGGGGAGCATCGCCAAAGAAGTCGGCAGCAGACGCTGCCGGAACGTGACAATGCGGTCAAGAATATCTTGCGTGCTCTCCGACACGATCACTTTTTCCCCGGTCACCAGCGTGAGGACGGTGTCCGGCGCGTTTTCGATGAACTCAATCAGGTCAGAATTGACCACGATGGGCTGCTTATTCAATCGCGTGAGTTGAATCATGCGTCTAGACTCCCCATTATCTGCTGGCATATACACCACCCCGTAGCAGGGCAAGTTCCATTCAACACGTCATATCGGCAAAATTACGATTTTCATTCAACGCACGACTTAATCCAGAAAAACCAGGTTGGCATGAGAAATGCAGCAATTGTGGGGCGCATGAATGCGATTAAAATCCTGCGCCTCTACGGATACCAGAAAACCTGCCCTGAAAAGCGCCGCATTCATGTTTTGCGGGCGCCGTAAGGCGGCATAAACAGCGGTTAGGAAATAAGCCTGATCGGCAATTCTTGCCGGGCCGGGGCGCCCCGGACAATATGTTTATTTGCTCCCGGCCGGCAATCGAGGTGCATCGATGCCAGAAACTGTGGTGATTTCAATAAGCGAAAATCAACGCCAGCAAGCGTTGCGGCTTTTCGCCGAAGGCAAGTACGAGCAGGCCGCCGGCTTCCTTGCCGAAGCTCTCAAAAACGGAGAAAGCAGCGAGCTGTGGAATGACTGGGCAACGGCCACGCTCATGTGCAACCAAGCGGAGCACAGTGAGCAAGGTTACCGGCGCGCCCTTGATCTAGACCCGCGAAGCAGCCGTGCGGCGGGGAACCTTGGAATCCTTCTGGCAAGTAAAGACCGTTTCACGGAGGCGCTTCCCCTCCTTGAGCGGGGCGCAAACGGAAGCATCGGCTCCGAGCGCCGGCAATTGCTTCAAGTGATCGAGTTGTGCCGCACGAAAGGCGTGGATGTGAGCGGCAATACCAACTCCAGGCATCCGCAGACAGCCCAGACAGCCCAAATAACCCAGATGGCTGGCGTCATTAACCTTCAATCACAGGCCATTGCCGGCATTGCGAAGCGCCTCAGCGCCATCGAATCAAGTGGGCTGGCCGGAGTACCCTCGTTTGCGGCGCAGGCGCCCGCTCAGATCCGGCCTCCGGCGGTGGCTCAACCTCCTTCACCGTTCCAGAACACGGCCGGCTTGATAGACCTCAACCACGCTTATCTGTATTCATTCAAGGACGGGCGCCCGGCGCTCGCCATGTGCAACGAGCGCATTGTCGAGATTCCGTTTGTCCATCGGCATCTTCCGTATCCATTTGAGGGCAGAGTTCTCGATGTAGGCAGCCGTGAAAGCCAGATGGCTTTTGAATTATCCTGTCTGGGTTTCGAGAGTTGGGCCCTCGACATTCGTGAGGTTCGAGCCGCGTTTCCCGGCGTAAAGCATCTTCGCGCTGACATCCGCTCGACACCCTTCGAAAGCAAATCCTTCGACGTCGTCATTGCGCTCTCGACGCTGGAGCACATTGGCCTCGTGGCTTACGGCAACGTGGACTACGACGAGGAAGGCGACGTTCACGCGCTCGAGGAGATTCATCGAATACTCAAACCGGAGAAAAAGCTGCTCCTGACCGTTCCATTTGGCGTGCGCGGCAAGGCTGACGCCTACCGGGTCTACGATCACGACGCTCTTCTCGGCTGGCTTGCCCAGTGTGGCTTTGAGGTCGAAAAAGAGGACTATTGGCGCCAAAGTGGCCTGCCCTGGAGTCCCGCCCACTGGTCTGAGGCCGAAATGACAGATTCCCTGGCCAACGGCGCTAAAGCGGTGGCGTGCATTGTGGCGCGGCGCGGGGCGGCGGGAACACAACGTAAGCCCAAACAAGCGCAAATATCAAGACATGAAAGCAGCTCGCAAGGCGCCAGCAGCGAAGGGAGCCAAAGCGCCCAAATAAGTCCAATCGGCAAAACGAGCGGGACAAATGGCGAGGCGACCCATCCCAGGCGGCCGGAGAGGGCTGCTGCTGAGGGCGCCGCGGCTGCAGTAGCGCAACAGGCTTCACCACAAGCCAAAATCCTGCCTGGCGTCCTCTTTCGCGGCCTCATTTACGGCGGCTCCGGATACGGAGAGGAAAACTGGATGGAGGCCCTTGGGCTGACGAATCATCAGATTCCTGTCCAACTGCTGCCGCTCGGTGAATCGTTCGATGAGAAGGGCTTGCTTCCGGGGCCTTCGCGCCAAAAACTCAAGTCCCTACAGAGGCAGCTCGTGGATCTGCCAAAGAGCGTCATCTACCAAGCTTCTCCCGCCAATGCCTGGGATTTGGACCTGTCCGGCCGCTACCGGGTGGGGCGCACGATGTTTGAAACAGATCGTATTCCGTTAGGCTTTCTCGATCGTTGTAACGCGATGGACGAAGTCTGGTTGCCCAGCCGGTTTAACATGGAGACGTTTGCCGCATCGGGTGTGGATGAGCGCAAGCTCCGGCTGGTTCCTCCGGGGGTTGATATAGAACTTTTCCGGCCCGGCTCGAACCCGCTTCCCATCCCGCAGAAGCGCGGATTCAATTTCCTCTCCATATTCGACTGGCAGATGCGCAAAGGGTATGACGCGCTGCTGCGGGCGTATCTGCGTGAATTCAAGCCTGACGACGACGTTGCGTTGATTCTCAAGGTTTCGCAAATGAATGATACAGCGCGCGATCTCGAAGCCGAGATCAATTTCTTCATCGAGCGCGAGGTCGGCGTTCCTTTGCAAAAAACGCCTCCCATTATTCTGATCAAACAATTCAGTCCCCAGGCGGAGATGTCGGCCCTTTACGCCGCGGCGGATTGTTTCGTTCTGCCCACTCGCGGTGAGGGTTACGGGCGGCCTTATCTCGAGGCGCTGGCTTGCCAGCTTCCGGTGATCGCTACGAATTGGAGCGGTCAGATGGATTTCCTGAACGCCGGAAACAGTTATCTGATCGAGAGCAAGCTAACCACAGTCCCCAAGACGATCGATCTTGAGTTGTTTATGGGCCATCGATGGGCTGAGCCGGATCACGAGCATCTCAGTCACTTGATGCGGGAAGTCCTCTCCGGCCGTGAAGAAGCCGCGCGGAAAGCGGATCGCGGACGGCAGGATATGCTGCGCGACTATGACTGGAGCGTCGTCATCCCGCGCTGGGTGAATGAATTCGAGCGTCTGCTCAATTGAGGTGTTGGAGGCGGAAGAAAATAACATGGGCTTCTATACAGTCCAGGGCGATCCCTTGCAGGTCGAAAGAGAATACGAACAGAGCCCTCTCATTTCCTTGATGACGGATGCTGCGCCGGAAGACAGCGTTCCTGCAAACGTTCGCGCGGCTTCGGACAACGTTCTAAACCGCGACCTTTCACCTCTGCGCGACGACGCCATTCCCGCTGGCTCGGATGCCGCCATACTGTGGATGGTGGGCGATCAACTGATCGAGGGTTCAAGCGCCGCGCTGCGCGCGAAAGCCCGGGGCTCGGACCAGCGGGTATTTTGCCCAGTCCATTTGCCGTGCCTTCCCGAAATTGACTTGGTCGGGCTCCAGCCGCGCGTATGGGTAAAAGGTAAAAATTCGGATATCACGGCGAATGACATTCGCATCGCCGGCGCAGCCTCTCCGTCGGCGCTCGCCATGCGCCTTCTCGAGGAAAATAACGGCCTTTGGGCGCGTTTACACTGCGCGCTGCTGGCAGAGCAGAAAGCAGCAGGGGGCGGTCTTGAGCCGCTGTCGAAGCTGTGGCGCGACAGCCAGGTGCTTCCGCCGGTATACGGGTCGCTTTTGATGCGCAACCTGGTTGTGCTTCAAATCCGGCAGAACAAACTTGAACAAGCTGAGCATCTGTTGAACCTGGCGATGGATACCTATCCGCGCTATGCGGAACTTTCTCTCTTAGCCGCATGGCTTTGCATTGCCCAGGAAAAATTGCGCAAGGCCGGGCGTCACGTGCAGCAGGCGATGGAGCATTCCGACCCGTGTTTCGTGGGCAGCGGCGGCGAGACCACCTACCGCGCCCAATGGCTCCTGGGCCTCGCAGCCGAGCTCTGCGGCAAACAGTTATTGGCGGTCAATTGTTACAAAGTGGGGGCGGCGGCCCGTCCGGCTTTTCCGCCCTCCGTTCTCGGTATACTCAGGCAGCGGCTCTCCCGCGCTGACGCGGGCAACTTTGCTTCGTGGATCCTCCTCAGTCTGGCCCATCGCGAGCCGCAGTATCTCGAAATGATATTTCACTTTTTCCTCATCCATCGCCAGTTTGAGCCGGCGCAGCGTCTGCTGCTTTCTTCGCAAATTTCCGATGACACGCGCCAAAAACTTCAGATGCTGCTCGACGAATCCGCGGCGGTTTACCGCCCCAGTCCGAAAGCCGCCGGGGTGAAGCCCGGCGTGATGCTGATTGGCTCGTTTTACGTCAATTCAAGCCTGGCCCGCATCAACCGGGAACTGGCGGCGGGCATCACTGGCGCGGGTGATTTTGAAACCGCGATCGAACCGCACGGTTGTGGAGACGTGTTAGCGTCCAGCGTTCCTCACTTTGAGGCGATTGCAAAGGGTTACAAAACGCGGCTCTCGCGCCTCGACCTGACGGTCCGTCTTCACTGGCCGCCGGACTTCGGGGCCGCGCCGGCGGGCAAGCTGGTGTGTATTTTCCCTTGGGAATATCACGCCGTCCCCCGGCAGTGGGTGGAGCAGATCGGGCGGAACGTGACCGAAGTGTGGGCTACATCCCAATTCGTCAAGGACGCGCTATCGGCGGGTGGCGTCCAGCCGGACCGCATTCAGGTGATCCCGTGCGGAATCGACATCAAGGTTTTTACTCCCGAAGGCCCGGCATGGCGGCCGGAAGGTTGCCGGAGCTTTGTATTTCTGTTCGTGGGTGGCGCAATCCTGCGCAAGGGAATCGATGTGCTTTGGAAGGCCTACGCAACGGCCTTTTCTTCTGGAGATGACGTCACCCTCGTGGTCAAGGATATCGGCCCAGGAACATTCTATCTAGGCATGTCGCTCTTGGAACAGTTGAAGACATTTGCCCGTCATCCGCGAGCGCCGCACCTCGTCACTCTGAGCGACGACCTCGATGACGCAAAACTAGCCGCCTTGTACCGCGGCTCCAATGCTTTTGTCCTGCCGTACCGGGGCGAAGGGTTTGGAATGCCTCTGGCGGAGGCGCTCGCCTGCGGCAAGCCCGTCATCACCACCGGCCTCGGCCCGGCGCGGGAGTTTTGCCCTCCCGAGGCCTCTTATTTCATCCCCGCCCGGCTTCAGGAATTCTCGAATCCGCAAAACCAGTTCGGGCCGATGACCTGCCCGGAGGCCTGGTTTGAACCGGACGCGGACGCGCTTGCGGACGCGATGCGCCAGGTGTTCGAACGCCGGGAGGACGCCGCCCGCCAGGGGGCGCTCGGAGCGCAGAAAGTGCGCGCCGCGCTAAGCTGGGAACAAATCTTCCGAATGCAGCTCGAGAGAATCCGCTGCCTGACAGGCGCGATAAGCAATTGCGCATGTGAAAGGGCACAGCTTTAGCTGTGCCAAATGGGAGCAAATCCTGACAACGGCTTTAGAGTCTGTGTGGCAACTGCGGTTGTAGCGGCGGCCTCTGGCCGCCGGTCTTTACTATTTAAAAACC
>JBOGJY010000083.1:0-2548 GCA_050745325.1 Terriglobia bacterium | reverse complement strand
TGGCTGAAAGCCGTCGAGCTGTTGCTCAAATAGCCGAGCAGAAAGTCGGCTAGTCCGTCGCCGCTTCCGAGTCCGCCGAAGGTGAAGTCTCCGTTTTGCAGATAACCTGAGTTGGTGTTGTCTTCGGTACGGATGAAGTCGACCCCAAAGGCGATCTGGTGTTTTCCGTGGAGCATATCCAGATCGTCGGCGAACTGCCATGTATTGACGTTGAAGAATCCAGGCGCGCAGGTGCCGCAGCCGATATTGAAGTAGCCGGTTACGGACATCCGCATATCGTCCGGCACGTAGGTAAACATATTCACCCCGAGCTTCGAGGCATTGATATCCTGGGAATTGGGTCCCCGAATATCGCGGCGCCGGTCGAACGTTGCGTGGAACGAGTTGAGCGTGGTCGGGCTGATCGAGTAGCTATCACCCAGGGTGAACGTCTGTGCGCGCTCAACGTTGCCCGGATTCACCGTGACCAGAATGTTCTTGGGGTCCCATGCGGGCG
Organism: Terriglobia bacterium; assembly: GCA_050745325.1. Taxonomy (GTDB): domain Bacteria; phylum Acidobacteriota; class Terriglobia; order UBA7540; family UBA7540; genus RH2-MAG17b. Next base: position 2,052 of record JBOGJY010000083.1, on the reverse strand, counting down.
GCGAGCTATAGTCGTCAATAAGGTAGCGTCCGAACAGCGACTGTTTGGAGCTTCTCACCCAGTCCACGCGCCCGACTAACTGAGTTTCGTTGCTGAGGGTGGGAATGCCGTAGGTCACTTGACCGCACGGATCGGTAGTTTGTGGCAGGTACGAAACCAGGTTGAGCGCCGCCTTGCTGAACATTGAGGCCGGGATATGGTCGTTGGTGAAGGCCGGTCCACCGGTAATCGGGTCCTTCAATTGAATCGCGCCTTTTGAGACGCAGGCCTTGGAATCCATCGCGCTGAAATCGCCCGCCAGCGTAGCCGCGGTAGGCACGTGGCTGATGGTCTGCGGAGGGTTTTGCCGGTTTCGCGTGCCCTGATAACCGAAGAAGAAAAACAGCTTGTCCTTCTTGATGGGACCGCCCACCGTCCCGCCGAACTGGTTGCGCTTGAGGCTGTCTTGCGTCGCCGCGAAGAAATTGCGCGCGTTAACGGCGCCGTTGCGAAGGAACTCAAATGCGTCACCGTGCCATTGGTTGGTGCCGGACTTGGTGACCACGTTCACCGTGCCTCCAGGATGCAGCCCGTAACGCGCGGGGAGCACGCTCGTGTCTACGCTGAATTCTTGAATCGCGTCGGGAAAGGGAAACGGCAGGTTCACATTGGTCATTGTGTCGTTGTTGTCGCCGCCATCCAGCAGGTAATTCGTGCCGTTGGCTTGGCCGCCCGCGACTGAGATGGTGGTGGAACTGTAAAAGTTCTTGCTGCCGCTCATGTCGCCGCCCGGCGCCGTGGCCGCCGCACCAGAGATCAGAATAAGCTGCGTGGCCTGGCGGCCGTCTAACGGGAGGTCCACAATGCGCTGCTGGTCAACGACGTTCGAGACCGAGGCGTTCTGTGTCTGCACCATGCTGGCGTTGGCGTTCACCTGTACCTGCTGCGCCACGGAACCCACGCGCAACGTCACGTTCTGGATCACATTGTTGGCCACCTGAAGTACGATCCCCGTCTGAACGTAGGCGCTGAAGCCGCGCGCCGTAACTCGCAAAGTGTAGGGGCCGACCGGCAGATTGGGCAGCGCATAGGTTCCATTCGATCCGCTGACCGTTGACCGCTCCTGCCCCGTGCTGGTCTGCGTTGCTATAACCTTTGCGTTCGGCACGGCAGCGCCGCTGGGGTCGAATACTACGCCTGAAATCTCCGCACTGGCCACCGACTGTCCCCAGAGCGGCGCCGCTCCCAGGCACAAAGTTGTGACGGCGGCCGCCAACACAATCGTCCAAAAGGTTCTTTGCATTCTTGCTCCTCCCTTAGGTAGAAGTCCTAAATCGTTAGAATGGCGAGGCATGAACCGCGTCATTTCTGCACCCCCGTCTCCTCTTCCGCACTCAGTGCGAAAAACCGCCGGGGTGCGTGGCGCAGGGATCCCACGAACCCCGCCTGCCGGCTATATTTAAATTCCGCCAGCCGCCAAGAAGTTCTTGTCTCCCCTTCTTAATGTTTTGCACCGCAAAACTCAGAATCACAGGCGTCGCTTCCCCTTAACCCATTTCACAGTAAGACGTTAACGAATAGAATTAATGGTAGGCTAGAAGGCGCGTACGAAGAGTCGCCAATTCCGTGTTATGCATAAAAAAACACCATCGTAAGTCCTGAGTGAAGAGGGCCGCGTTCAATTTGGGATGAGGGACCGTTGTATTCTCATAAAACTACCCCTCGGCCGTGGCTTGCTAACGCCGGATTTACTGGCCGCCCGTTTTCGTTCTATAAAACTGACGATGACATATAATCGCTTAACCTGGAAAAAGTCAAGAAAATATGCTGATGGCCAGAAACAATTCCGGAACTTTACCCATTTTATAGGTCGTCTACAACGTTCAATGGCGCGTTAATCCGTTGTATTTACAATATTTAATTCTTATCATAGAAATCATTGCAATCTTTTCTGAATCGATGTAAATTCTGTTCGCTAGTGAAACGACAGGTTCCAGGCTGTTCCGGGAATGAGGAGTCTGTGTGACAACTGCGGCTGTAGCGGCGGCCTCTGGCCGCCGGTCTTTATTTTTC
>JBOGJY010000082.1:0-5558 GCA_050745325.1 Terriglobia bacterium | reverse complement strand
GTTTTTTAAGAGTAAAGACCGGCGGCCAGAGGCCGCCGCTACAACCCGCAGGCGCCACACAGATTTCGTAGCTCAATGTTTCTAGGATTTTTTGCAAGGAGATGACATGCGTAACACTCTGGCGGTTGCGGGGAAGGAAGTCCGGGCCTATTTTCACTCGCCCATCGCTTACCTGGTGATGGCCATCTATTCGGTGTTGTGCGGATTCTTTTTCTACAGCTTCGTGGCTGAATACCTGGTTCAAGTTTTCCGGACGATGGAGATGGGAGGGCCGGCCCCCAACCTGAACGAATGGATTATCCGTCCGCTTTTCGAAGGCATCCTGGCCGTCGTGCTCCTGTTTTTGATCCCGCTCATCACCATGCGACTCTTCGCCGAGGAAAAGCGGTCGGGAACCATCGAACTGCTGCTCACATCACCCCTAACGGATTTTCAGATCATTCTGGGAAAGTTCCTGGGGGCGCTTGTGCTTTATATCGCGCTGATGGTCATCACGTTTATCTATCTCAGCCTGTTATTTATTTACGGTAATCCAAGCGGCCTGCCACTGTTGGCCAACGCGCTGGGCATGTTGCTTTACGGAGCGGGACTGTTGGCGCTGGGGATGTGGATTTCCAGTTTCACCAAGAACCAGATCATTGCCGGCGCGGTCTCGCTGGCGGTCTTTCTGCTGCTTTTCGTCCTCAATTGGGTGAACGGCTATTCGAGCGGCGTGGTAGGGCGCGTCTTCAACTATTTATCGCTAACAACCCATTTTGATAATTTTGGCAAGGGCGTCATCGACCTGACCGATGTTGTCTACTACGTCTCGGTTATCGTCGTCGGTCTTTTCCTCACCGCTCGGTCGCTCGAAGCCCTGAAGGGGAGGCCGTAATCATGCCAGAGCAGGAGCATGGAAAAAGCCAGGTCCGGCGGAAGGCGTTGCGAGGCGCCAATTTCGCGGTTTATACCCTTGTGACGCTTGCTATCATTGTTTTGTGCAATTGGTTTGTCAATCGCAACGACCACCATTTGGACCTCACACCCAACAAGGCGTTTAGCCTTTCGCCTGAAACCGTGAAGTTGGTGAAAGGTCTCGACCAGCCCGTAATTCTCTACGATTTCAACCAGGAGAGCGGCTTTGGCCAGCAGCGCGATCTGCTGAATCTGTACGCTTCCGCCTCGCATGACATCACGGTGAAATACGTTGACCCCAACCGCGATCCGGGCTTGGCAAAGCAGCTCGGCGTCCAGACTTTGGGCTCGATTTACGTTGCCGCAGGCAACCGGCATCTCGCGGCCACGGACGGTACGGAAGCAGGGATCACGAATGCCTTGATCCGCTTGCTCAAGGGCGAAAAGACCATCTACTTCGATGAGGGACACGGCGAGCGTGATCTCTCAAGTAGCGGCCGCGACGGCTATTCAAGCTTCAAACAGGCCCTTGAAAACGAGGATAGCCAGGTAAAGACTTTAACCCTGTTGCAGACGATGAAGATTCCGGACGATTGTGCCATCCTGGTGATTGCTGGACCGCAGCACGATTTTCTGCCGCAGGAAGTTAGTGTTCTCGAAAATTATCTGAAGGGCGGCGGCCGCATCCTGGCAATGCTCGATCCGGGCGTGGCGCTGCCGAACCTCTCCAAACTTCTTGCGGACGACGGCGTAACCGTTCGCAACGATTTGGTGATCGACGAAAACCCGGTGGCGCAAGTGTTCGGTACGAGTCCCAGTATGCCGCTGATCATGAGCTACGGGGATAACCCCATTGTCGCGCCGCTCAAGCGCGTGGCCACCCTGTTTCCGCTGGCGCGCTCGTTTGACGTCGCCAGCAGCGCCCCGCCCGATGTAGTGATCGACTCGCTTTGTAAAACGTCCCAGGCAAGCTTCAGCGTGACGGATTTCAATCCCAACATGCATCAAGTCTCTTATGTGGCGGGCAAGGACGTGAAGGGGCCGCTGGTGGTTGCGGTAGCCGGCACGCTCAGCAAAAACGGTTCGAACAAACAAGGGCGCTTCGTCGCCATGGGCACATCTCTTCTCGCCGCCAACGCGTACCTGAGCTTCCAGGGAAACCGCGACTTTGCGATGAACACAGTCGAGTGGCTGGCCTCGAACGAGGGCCTCATCTCGATCCGCCCGAAGACGCCGCAATCGCAGCATCTTAACCTGACCGCCAAACAGATGGGTGGGCTGCTCGCGCGGTGCATGGCCATTCCGCTGGTGATTATTATTATTGGAATTGGCGTGTGGTGGAGCCGCCGATGAGCAAGAGATATCTGAAGTCGCTCATCGCCATTATCGTGCTGCTGGTCTTGTGGTTTTCGTTCACTCGCTGGAACAAGCATAAGGGCCGTGAAGAGGCGCAGAAGGCGCGCCAGACTTCCGCGCAAAAGCTGCTTGCCGCCGCGAGCAATCAGATTGACTCATTCACCCTCACGACCCGCGACGGCGCAACGTTCACCTGCGCCAAGCAGGGGAATACATGGTCCATTACCCAGCCGCAGCCGATTAGCGCCGACCAGAGCAAAATCAATTCGTTCCTGCAAAGCCTGACTTCGGCCACCGAGGACCAGCAGATTGCCTCCAACCCTTCCAGCCTCAAGGACTATGGACTTGACCCTCCCGCCGAAACCCTCGCGGTGACGACAGCCACGATACCACGGCGGTTCACGCTGCGTTTGGGTGATGAAACTCCCACCAGCTCGGGTGTCTACGCGCAGGTGGCCGGGCGGCCGAACATATTCACGGTCACTGACGACGTGAAGACAGCCCTCGAGAAGAAGCTATTTGACTTGCGCGACACGCGCGCCGTCACGCTCTCTTCTGACCAAATCAGCCGCATACAGGTGAAGAATGGAAACCAGAGCTACACGCTGGCGAAGAATCCTGACGGTGTGTGGGACGTATCACTGCCCGTCAGCGTGCGGGCGGATCACTTCACGGTGGAAGGGCTGACCGACAGCCTGCAATCGCTCACGATGCAGAGCATCGTGTCTGAGACCAAGAAGGATGACCCGAAGTACGGCTTCTCCAAACCAACACTTACGGCTGACCTGATCACACCCAGCGGCAGCCAGACGCTGGTGATTGGCAAAAAAGCGGATCAGGGCTACTACGCGATGAACTCTGCGCTTGCCCCTGTGTTCACGCTGGATGAGAGCTCTGTGAGCCAATTTCAGAAGAGCGCCTCTGACTTCCGCGATAAGAACCTGTTTTCCTGGGATATGTTTGACGTGAAGAGCTTTGAGGTGACCACGCCCAAAGGCCACTGGGCGTTTGAGCAGAATAAGAATCAATGGAAGCAGACGGCGCCCGCCTCAAAAAGCATGCCCTCTGATGACGTAAACGCCTTTCTTTCCGCGCTGCGCAGCCTCCAGGCTGCCTCGTTTCCAGCAGCCCAGCCGGGCCAAGCAGGCCAAGCAGGCCAGCCAGGCCAAACAGGCCAAACAGGTAAGATGAATCAGTTTGGATTTAACCAGCCCTCCTACACTTTCAAAGTAACGTTCGGCGCGAAAAACCAGACAGAAGTCGTGGACGTGGCGGAGGCGAACGGCAAGGATTACGCCCGCCGCGACTCTGACGCCCTTCCGAGCGAGGTAAGCCAATCAACCCTTGCGGCGATTGAGAACACCTTCCAGAAGATTTCGAAATAGGCCGCGCTCCTCTGTCCCGCAGGGTTCCCTATAGGAACCGGGCACGAACCCGGTTTGACTCTGCGGTTTTCGCCGGAGGACGCCGCGGCGAAAGCGCGTGCTATGATGATGGCAAGCGGGAATACGCCAACGCGGCGTTTCCAGCCCCGCTCAAATCAGATTGGACAAGGAAGGCAAATGAAGCGCAAAGAGGTGGTGTTGCTCGCGGTGCTTTTGTTGGCGGTTACGGCGCTGGCCTGCGCGTCCAGTTCGCAAATCTACGACGATAACGCGAACGCGCGCCAGTCAATTGAAGGCGCGATCCGCGAAGCCTCGGCGGCGCATAAAAATATTGTGCTCGACTTTGGGGCCAACTGGTGCCTTGATTGCCATGTGCTCGACGAGCAGATGCATCAAGGGGAGCTTGGGCAGGTCGTTAAAAAGAACTTCGTGGTGGTTCACATCAGCGTGGGGCGGTATGACCGGAACCTGGACGTGGCGAAGCAATATGGCGTCCCGCTTCACAAAGGCATTCCCGCGCTGGCGGTACTCGACTCACAGGGGAAGCCGCTTTACGCGCAGACAAAGGGCCAATTTGAAAACGCGCGCGCCATGAGCCCTGGAAGTTTTTTGAGCTTCTTCAAAAAGTGGGAACCAAAACAGTAAGAGGCCGGAAACATTAGCGGGTTTGGTGTTTGAGGATTGCGAGTGTATAAGCGTGGTGCGAAAGGGGGGACTCGAACCCCCACCCCTTGCGGGACCAGCTCCTAAGGCTGGCGCGTCTGCCAATTCCGCCACTTTCGCGCGACTCTATTATACGTAGCGGCGGGTTTCGCGCGCCAGAGCAATCAGGAGCTAGTAATAGGGCAATGACAACCAGGCGCGGTGATTCCAACAACCAGCGTCTCACTAGGCGGCGGGCCTTTGACTTTCCGCCGGTTCGGAGGGGTTGCGAAACCCACTCCACCAGCGGCGGCCGAGGGTAGGCGGATTCAAGGCCATCCATCCCGCTCCGAGAACGGCCGGCACAAGCGCGGTCATGGCGAAGAAGATCAGGGAGACATTCACGGCCACCGCCGCGGGGATGGAAAAGAGCGGCAGCAGCAACGCGGAAAGCCCCTCGCGCGGTCCCACTCCGCCGAGCGAAATAGGCAGCGAGCCCGCGATCACGAGCCACGGATAAGTGGCAAACGCCACCTTGAAATTGACGCTGTGAAAAGCATGGAGCAGGAAAAACAACGTGAGCATGTCGAGCGCGCAAGCACCCACGGCGAGCGCGGCAAATCGCGGCGCCGGGACTTTCTCGACCGCGCTCCAGACTTCGTGAAACCGCCGCAGCCATCCCGGCAAGCGGGCGCCGTTTTGCATCCAACGTCTGGCGATCAGACATAAGGGAACCAAGACAACCCACGCCGCCGTTAGCGGGACCGCTACTGCAAGGGGCGCGAACAGGAACAGGCTGGCCACCGCAAGACAGGCTACCGCCCAAAAATCAAACAATTTGTCGACCAGGGTGAACAGCAGCGTGCGCGCGCGGCGGCCTTCGCCCATGAACACGCAACGGCCAAAGTCCCCCAAGCGGCCCGGCGTGACGGAAGCGAGCGCATAGGCCCCGAACAACGACCGCGCCGATTCGCGGCGGCCTTGGGAATGTTGGTCCTCCGCCAGCAGCAAGTGCCACTTGACGAGCCGGAGGCCGAGCATCACGGCGGTCGAGGCCAGCGCGCAAACCAGCCACGCGGCCTTCACGTGTCCCCACGCGCCCAAAAGTTCCCGGTCATACAGCCGCCAGGCCAGCCAGCCGATGAAAGCTACAGCCAGAATGTTGCCCAGCCTGCGCCAAAGCTTCGACTTCACGCGCCGCCTCCTTCCCTCACAGAGCCTGTTTGACAACTCAAACTGTAGCGGCGGCCTCTGGCCGCCGGTTTTTAAATAGCACAGACC
>JBOGJY010000081.1:0-13243 GCA_050745325.1 Terriglobia bacterium | reverse complement strand
GAATCCGGGTGGCATTCCGTTTTAAAGTGGTAACCAGTTGGGTTTTCATCGTCCCAGTGATACTAAAGTATCACTCAGGAGTTTGCAAGCGCACTCCTACCTGAATGGCATGAGTTCAGTTCCACCGTTGAAATTTCGCGAGCGGCAAAAAGTGGTAGCGAATAATAGTCTGTCGTTTTTGGAGCCGCTACTCTTTCAGCGCGGCGAGCACTTCATGAATGTGGCCGTCAACCTTGACTCTGGGGAACACCTTCTTCACCTTGCCGTCCGCGCCGATAATGTAGGTGCTGCGAACGACGCCCATGCTCTTACGGCCATACATATTTTTTTCCTGCCACACGCCATAGGCTTCGAGCGTGTGATGGCTGTCGTCGGACAGCAGAGGGAAGTTCAGCGAATACTTGTCGCGGAATTTCTGCAGATCCTCCACGCTGTCTCCGCTCATGCCCACCACGCGGCCGCCGGCTTTTTCGATCTCTTTCCTGGCGTCGCGGAATTGGTTGGCCTCGCTGGTGCAGCCTGGCGTATCTGCTTTCGGGTAGAAATAGAGGACGAGCGTTTTATCCAGCAAGCTCTTCAGGCTGACTTCTTCGCCTGAATCAGAAGGCAGGGAAAATGACGGCGCTTTATCGCCCGCGTTGAGCATAGTTCACCTCGTCTAGGCTGAGAGTTCTTTCTTTAAAATGTCCTGGACCAGTTGCGGATTTGCCTGTCCGCGAGTGGCCTTCATCACCTGGCCCACAAACCATCCGAGCGTAGCCGTTTTCCCGCTACGGTATTGCGCCACCTGCTTGGGGTTGGCGGCGATGATCTCACGCGCGGCGGCGCCAATCTGGCCAGGGTCGTTGATTTGTTCGAGTCCCCTTTCCGCCATGATGGCCTGGGCGCTTTTCGCCGTGGAAAACATTTTCGCCAGAATGTCTTTGCCCATCTTTCCGGAAATCTTGCCGGCGGCGATCATTCCCAGCAGCCCTGCAAAGCCTTCCGCGCGGACGGGTGACTCGGTGATGTCCTTTTTCGCTTCGTTCAGCAGATGCAGCAGCTCGCTCAGCAGCCAGTTCGAAGCGAGCTTGGGATCGGCTCCGGCCTTCACAACGTCCTCGTAATAATTCGCCAAGGCCTTCGAGCTGGTCATCTGATTGGCTTCCGGCGCCGTGAGAGCATATTCGCGTTGGAAGCGTTCTTCGCGCGCGGCGGGAAGCTCCGGCAGGGCTCGCCGCACTTCGGCCTTCCAGGCTTCGGTGATGACGAGCGGCGGCAGGTCGGGCTCCGGGAAGTAACGGTAATCATGGGCAGACTCTTTCGACCGCATCCCGTAGGTGCGCTGCTCGCGGCTGTCCCACAGGCGCGTTTCCTGCGTCACTTTGCCGCCGCCTTCGATCACCGCGATTTGCCGGTCCCTTTCGTAAGCCAAGGCGCGCTCGAGAAAGCGGAACGAGTTGAGATTCTTCACCTCGGTTTTGGCGCCGAAGGCCTCCGCGCCGGCGAGGCGAACGCTGGCGTTAGCGTCGCAACGCAGGCTGCCTTCCTCCATGTTGCAGTCGGAGACTTCGAGATAGAGCATCATCGTTCTCAGCCGGGTGACGAACTCGTGGGCTTCTTCGGGCGAGCGCATGTCCGGCTCGGTGACAATTTCGATCAGCGGCACGCCAGAGCGGTTCAGATCGATGTAGGAATTGCGGTCCGAATCCGGAAAGCCCTCGTGCAAGGATTTCCCCGCGTCCTCTTCCATATGCACGCGCGTGATGCCGATGCGTTTTCGCTCTCCATTCACTTCGATTTCGACCGATCCGTGTTCGGCGAGCGGCTCATCGTATTGCGAAATCTGATATCCCTTCGGCAGGTCGGGATAAAAATAATTCTTGCGCGCAAAGCGCGAGTGCGGATTGATTACGCAATTGAGCGCCATCGCCGCCTTCATCGCCATCGTGACGGCTTCGCGGTTGAGCGCGGGCAGCGCGCCGGGTAAAGCGAGGCAAACAGGACAAGTGTGCGCGTTCGGCGGCGCGCCAAATTGCGTGGAGCAGCCGCAGAAAATCTTTGACTGGGTCAAAAGCTGGACGTGAACTTCCAGCCCGATCACCATTTCGTATTTTTCGAGAACTGCTGCAGGCATGTGGCTAGTCCGGTGAAAAGCGGTTGTGGCTCTCGTCTTTTTGTTTTCGTTGGCAGACCTTTTATTATACCGGAAGACTTGCTATGGAAGTGGCGCCGAAGTTCATTGAATAAGCCAGCTCCGCAGGAGCGGCAGAGTTTAGCCCACGGCGCGAGCCGTGGGTTCGCAAAGTGTCCCTCTCCCCCAGTCCCCTCGCCCGCCCGCGCGGGAGAGGGGCGCCGAAGGCGGGGTGAGGGCGCATTGATCCCAGGGCTTCCGCCCTGGGCTACCTTCTTCCGCCCCTGACGGGGCTCTGAACCCGGCCCCTGGAAACAAGGGAACTTCATCAACGAACTTCGGTGACATAACGCTATGGACCAGTGTGGTCGCTGAAAAATCCGTCTACGTGAATTTAACCTTGCGATTTGATAGCAGGAGAATGGCGCCTCGCGCCGGAGGGATCGTGGGAGATAGAACTGAATGAACCGCCACCCGCAATTATGCAATTTCGCGGGCGCCGCAAACCGGCGCGAACGGCTGTTAATTGTAGTTCCAGGCTGATGTTTTCGTCCCTGGCGGAGCGTTGGCCGCGGCCCGCCCAGCTTCCTCCGCCATCCATCGAACCATTGTCTCCTGATTCACCGGCTCCCAGCCATGCCCCATTTCAGGCCGGCCAAACCCGAAGGCGCCGGCGTAATGCGGGTTATGGGTGTGTTCGAGGAAATCCTGAAGATCGTAGACGGCCAGGTTCAAATAATAACTGTCCATATCCCCCACGTAAATGTGCAGCTTTCCCTTCAGCAAGGGACCTATCGTGGCCCAATTCTGCCGGAGGTATGCGGTTAAATCGTAGCCGTGATCGCGCATGTACTCGGCTACGTCACGGTCGATTTTTCCGGTTGATTTGTCCCACAACGGCGCGGGGTATCCATCCGGTCCCACCGGGCCATAAACCGCCTCCCAAGCCTCGAACTGCTGGCCCGAACGCCCGTGGCTTCCGAGGACGGCTTCGAGCTGGCTCATTTGCTGCACGGTCATGACGGGCTGCCCTTCTGTTGTGCGCTCCATGGGACGCGGCGCTTGCAACCACTGGCGGTCCGGTGCGAAGAATGCGTTCGGATCGCTGTAAATGTCCACGAGCTGGTCATGATGGAAATCCACCGGATCGGGATACAGCGTCCACGTGCCACCGAAGAAATCAGGATGCTTTACCTGCAACGCGAGCGACTCCCAGCCGCCGGTTGAGCCGCCGGTCAGCAGGCGGGCCCACGGTTTCGGGATCATGCGGAAATGCGTTTCGAGATAGGGAATCAGCTCCGTCACGATCGCGGCGCCGTAGGGGCCGTTGTTCGCGGAATTCACAGCGTAGGAGTCGTCGAAGTATGGCGTGGGATGCTGGAAGGTCACGGCAATCATGCGCGGAAAATGGGGCGAGGTCCATGCCTTGTAAAAGTCGTAGCCGCTCTCGATGTTGTACCGTTGGTATCGCGCGGGCACGGGGCGCAGCCGGGTGGAAAAACCGAAGGGCGCCCTCAGACTGAAGTGGCCCTGCTCATAGATCACGGGATAATCCACATCGCGGTGAGAGGCATATCCCTTGGGCAGCAGAACCACCGCGCCAAGATAAACCGGCTGGCCCCAAAACTTCGAAAGAATTTTGCTCTGGATTTTAACCCGCTTCACCCATGCGGAATCCGGCGGGACCGTGACCGGGGGAATCACCTGCGTGAGGCGAAGTTTCACGTCGTAACCGTGCTTCGGATCGAGGTGAACCTTTTCAACCGCGCTGTGAAGATTGCCGGGAGAAATATTGAATTGCTGGCCCGCCCATTGGTCCATGTGGACCCAAATCGTATGCCCGTCCGCGCGGTGGCACTCGGTATAAACGTTGATCAAAGCCTGAACGTAATAGTCTCCGGCTGGAATATCCGCAAGGCGGCGCGCCGGAAAACCCGGCGTGCGCGCATCAATCACCGCAGCTTCGCCGGGCCGCAACCGGCTGACGTCTGCCCCGAAGAGCGGCGGAGCGTCTCCCCAAGACCCCACTTGCAGCCTGGGTTCGGGGTTCTCATCCCGCGAGATCATGACGAAGACGCGCCCCGTAATGGGCGCCGCGTGCGTCGAAGACGGAAACGAAATCTCAAACCGCAGACCCGGCGAAGCGGACGGCGCGGATTCAGCAGCCTGCGCCGCTGACGCCACCGCCCCAGGCGCAACGATCAATAGTGTTGCAATTAAAGCGCAAAGGATATTAGGACCGTTTCGCCAGGATTTATCTTTCATGCCTTCTCCGGCCCTCTTCGCCAGCACGATGACGCCGGGCGGGTAGCCCGGCGCCGCAATTTGAAGCATCAGAGTCTAACATAACCTGTTGCGGATCACGCAGGATATAGGCGGCATGTACCGGGCTGATGAAGCCCGGCGCTACACCCGTCCTGGCTCGAGGCGCTACTGGCGGCAGGACAGGCGCAAACCTTGTATCTACGGTTCGGGCGCTGAAAAATCGTCCCATTTATCCCATTTGTCTCAAAAGTCTCAGTATCATTTAGTAGACTGGAACGTGGGGCAAAGGGCTGTGCCAGAGGGCAATTATTAGAAAAACGGCTCGGCGAGGTGTGGAGGAAGTAACAAAAATTCGCGGAACGAAGCCTAGCGAGTCTTTAGAATCAACGTTTCTAATTTTTGAGGATGAAAAGGGAAGGGAAGGGAAGGTTAAAAGCGTCTAATGGAGATGCCGCAGCAACCACAGGAATCTAACGAGGCTTTGCCTCAGACCGGCTGGCGCGGTCATTTTCCTTTCATTTGGGTCCTGGGGCGTGGCTGCTATATAATCATCGGTCCTAAATGACGGAGCGGGCCGGCCAGGAGGCCGCGCGTAACGTCGCAACCTAACACGCGTGGAGGATTTTCATGGGCAAGAAGTGGAGCGTCCTGTTTTCGATCGTTTCTTTCCTGCTGGCGTCTGCCATGCCAGCGTGGTGCCAGTTGGTTCAGGAATTCAATCCGGTTCAAGAATCATGCTGCCAGAACAGGCTGGCGAAAGCCGTCGCCACAAGGTTGGATGATTGGAATGAACTTGCGCGCTATCACGCCGACGATGAGCGTCTCGAGAGTGCGCCGCCGCAAGCGGGGCGGGTGGTTTTCATGGGCGATTCCATCACGGATTTTTGGCGGCTCGCCCAATACTTTCCCGGAAAGCCCTACATCAATCGCGGAATCAGCGGGCAGATTACGACGCAGATGCTCACGCGCATGTTTCCAGAGGTAATCGACCTTCATCCCGCCGCGGTCATCATTCTGGCCGGTACCAACGACATTGCGGGAAACTTCGGGCCGGAAACAGCCAAGATGGTGGAAGAGAACCTGGAAGCCATGACCGAACTCGCCGTGAAACACGGGATCAAGGTGATCCTGTGCTCCCTCACCCCCGTAAGCGATTATACAGAGCACAAGCAGACCACCAGTAGGCCGCCTGCCGACATCCTGGAATTGAACCGCTGGATTCAAGGCTACGCCCGGACGGCGCACGTTGGTTTCGCGGACTATTATGCCGCAGCCGTGGACGCCCAGGGGATGTTCCGCCAGGGTTATTCGAAAGACGGGCTTCATCCGAATGACCGCGGCTATCAATTGCTCGCGCCCGTAGCCGAGGCGGCGATTGAGAAGGCATTGGGAAATCAGTAGCCCGCGCTCGGAGCGTGCCCTGACGCAGGAAGGGAGCGCCGGAAAACCAGCGGCGGGGACGCCGCCGCTACAATAAGCCTTAATAAAAAGCGCAAAGCCGCCTCTACATCAAACTGCGACATTACCAGCCGCCGGATGGAATGCGGCGCGGCGCTACCCCAGCCCTACCGCAAACTAAAGAGACTAACAAGATAAGTAAGACAAATAAAACACTTCAGTTTATCCGTGCGCTCCAAAACCCGGCCCGAATCCGGCCAGCGGGGCGGCGGAGCTTGCCCTTAGAAATCCATGCAAGCCGGGATTAAATGACATTCATTTGACATCGTAATGACGCGGGCTAATAACCAGTCAGGCATCGTAGTGAGAGGCGGGCGGAAAGATGTGAAAGCCTGCCGGAAACTTACAAGAAAGGGAGAGAACCGATGACACAATCTGAAGTCATATTAAAGAAGCCTGGGAGCCGGCGCTCGTTTATGAGGAATGGGATGCTTGCAGCGGGCGGGCTGGCGGCGGCCAGCGGACTGCTGGCCCGTGGTTTACCCGCCTTCGGCGAAGACGGCGATGGGGATGATCTCACGAGTGGAGACATCGCGATTTTGAGGCTTCTTCAGGTAGCCGAGACGATTGAGACCGACTTGTGGCAGCAATATTCCGAGCTCGGCGGAACTCAGGACGACGAAGTTTCAGGAGTCAATGGGGGCAATGCGCTTTACATGGGCGCGCTTGGAATCCTTGATGGCGATATGGCCCAGTATATCCACGATAATACCGATGATGAGTTGAGCCACGAGGTGTTCCTGAGGGCGTATTTGGAGTCCAAGGGGGCGCGGGCCGTCGACCTCAGGCCGTTCGAAAACCTGCCCAGCAGCACGGCGGACGGCGCCCGCCAAGTAGGGCGGCTCACGAATCTCACCCAGCTCACCGTAGACACGAGCTGGTGGACCCGGTATCGCAGCGCAACCAACCCGGATTTCGGCGCAAAGTTTGACCAGGCGGTTCCAAGCCTGAGCGCCGGCCAGCATACGGCAATTCCCAGAAGCAACGCCGACACGGCCGGAAGCACGCTCAGCAGCAATAACGCCGCGACGATTTCCACCCACCTTCAGGCGATCGCCTTCACCGCAGGATTTCACTTTGCGTTTATCGAACAAGGCGGGACGAGTCTCTACCATACTCTCACGCAGAAGGTAAGCAGCCTGGAAGTCTTACGAATCCTCGTCAGTATCGGAGGTTCCGAAATCATGCATTTTCAGACCTGGCAGGACAAGGCGGGCAATGCGCTTCCGCTGACTGACGTGGACAACGGACCAGGCGGGACCGGAGCAACGGTGACATTTGTGGACTTAACCAAGGGCCAGCCGGAGACACTGCAAGCTAACCTGATCATGCCCGAGCCTTGCGAATTCATCAGCCCGAGACTGCCTCCGTGCGCGGTGATCCGCCCAACCGGCCAGAACGGCATTAACGCTGTGAACGCCATCCGCAGCTTTATCGATGACGGGCTTTTCATCGGCCAGCCGAAGCAGTTCAACGATCTGTTGCTTGATCTGGCCCACGAGGCGGATCAGGCTGAGCGCGAGCGGTGAGGACGGGATGGCGCTTGCTCTGCAGGCGGCGATCCGTTCGCTCAGAGCCTGGGGGAGGACGGAAAGGCCCGGAATCTGAACTCGAAATTCCGGGCCTTTGCGCAGGATCACTCTGGCAGTAAATCCAGATACCAGAGCGAGAGGACGCCGATGTAAGCGAGCGAAATCAGGAGGCAAACCCAAAACGGTTTGCCCACGAAATGTTCCGGGACTTCCCTCCGCCAGGCGCTGAGGCTGCGAAAGCACAATACCGCTGCGGCAAGCCAGGCCAGGACGTCCAGCGGTTTGTCGAGGGGTAAATTGGAGGTTCCACGGAAGAAATTGAAGACCATGCGGAAGTCATACACCCACGTGCCCGCGAAAATCTCGACGAGATACCACAACGGCGGGCACACCGTTCCAAGCATGTAGCTGTAACGGTTCTCGCCGAAGTAGACTAGAGCGGCGATGGCGATGAAGATCGTCGATTGGGCCGTGTCCAGGCGGAGAAGCTGCGGCTGAAAGTAGGAGCCGGCGAGAATAAAAACCGCAGTCGCAAACGATAGAGCAAAGATCCCGCGATCCGACACGAGCTCTACTTCAACACAAAAGACGGCGGTCGTAAACCGCCGTCGTGATGAGGTAGTGTCTCAGTTTGATGTAGAGGCGGCTTTATGCCGCCACAATAGGGCGTGGTAAACCCGCCGCTACACCCGAAACTGCGACACCACCCGTGATAGTCTGTCTTGCGCGCGCTGATTCGCCCGCTATCGCCGGCCGCCGCCATGGGATCCGCCGCCTCCGCGCGATCCGCCCCCGCGCGATCCGCCGCCGCCCCCACGTGAGAAGCCACCGCCCCCACTTCCTCGGGAATAACCGCCGCTACCGCCCCGCGAAGAGCTACCTCCGCTCGAATAGCTACGGGAAGAACTACTGCGCGAGGGTGCACTGTAATATCCGTGGCCCCAGGTCCCCTGATAGTTCGAGTGGCCGGAAGATCGGCCCGTGACGATGGGCTGGTTTAGATTGAGCGCCGGCTTCCCGCTACCCGAATAGTCTCGCCAGCCGCCTGATGAGCTGAAGTTGCGGCCCCCGCTGCGAGCCTGGGATTGGCGACGCGGGGCCGAATATCCGCCGTTGGAGGAGGGCGCAGGGTGCGAATTGAATCGCTGCCAGCTACTCCGCTGGTTGCCCATTTGACCGCCTCTCTGGCCGCCATTCTGGCCATTCGGGCCATTCTGGAATGAAGACGGCCCGGCGGAGCGGCGCTCGGAGCTTCGCGGCTGCGCCGCCTGAGAGTTACCGCCGCGATTGGCCGTGTTGTTCGGCGAACTGGAGAAGTTCCTCCAGCTTGACCGGGGCGCTGGTCCTTGAGACCTTTGGGATCCCTGTGAATTGAACACCCGGCTGTCATTGTTATACAACGGAGCGCGGCCTCCGGATTGCTGCCCATTGGTTCGGGGATTTCCAGAATTTGAGCCACGCTCAGTTCCGCCGGCAGGCGTCCCAAAACGCCGCCAGTTATTATTCGTTTGGTTTCCCAAGGACGCGCCACGGTTCTGCGTGGCGCCGAAGGACGTTCCCCGATTCTGGACGCCGCCCTGAGCGTTCACCCGATTATTGAACTGCCCGCGCCCGTTTGCCTGCGCCGGGTTGGAGCGCCCCACGGCGCCGAAATTGTTGTTCCGCGCCGCCGGCTGCATCCTCGCTACCTGCTGGCTGAACGGCTCGACGCGCGCCGTGGGCTGGCGGGTAGAGAAGATCCGCCGGTTGGCAACGGCTGCCGAGGGCAGGGCTGCACGGTTCGCAGCGCGGCCGCTCACGCTCAGGCTGGCCCGCGTCGGCGCGAGTGGAACGCGCCCGGAAACAAAGGACGCCTGCCGGAAGTTGGCCTCACTGATGCCCCTCATCCGGCCCGCGCCGGCAATGCCAGTGCCGAAACGGTCGGATCGCTCGCTCACGATCGCCTCCCGGATTCTCGGATTACGCAAGGCGCCCTGATAGTTGGAGTAAACCGGACGCCCCCTTCCGGCCAGCGGCCCAACGTAAGGCATACCGTTGTGAATGTTCCTGATGTTGGTAATGTTGGTGATATTGGTCACGCTCACCCGGCGATAACCAAAGCTGCCCCGGCCGTACCATGGGCGGAAGGGATCGCACGGACCTACCGGCAGCCAACCCACCCTTCCAAAACCAAAGCCGACGCCAATCCCGACGTGGAACCCGCCACCGCCGAAGCCAAAGAAGGAGACGTAAGCCGGAGCCCAAATCGGACGGTAGAACGGCGTGACGGGTCCGGGCCACCACGCCCAGGAGCCGCCATAATTGAACCAGCGGCCATAGTGGTAGGGCGCCCAGCCCCACGGCTCATAGGAAGCCCAGGTCCATCCGTAAAACGGCTCCCACGTCCAGCGGCCGGCGCTATAAGGGACCCATCCGGCGTTGATGTATGGCGTCCAGCACCAATCGTAGCCGGGAACGTATTCCCAGCGGCCGTAGTTATCAAGATCGGCGGTACCGGTGTAGTAGGAATTATCGTGCTGCCAACTTTTCGCATCCTCGATCTGGTGGTTCCGCTCTCCATTCCACTTATCCCAGTCGTCGTTATTCGCGGCCTCGGTGATCTGGTACTGCGGGTTCTCGCTGCCTTCCACCATCATCATTCTTCCGCTGTCGAGACTGGCGCTGCCTTGCTGGGTTGAAACGTCAGCTTTTCCGCGCCGCACCGTCACACGGGTCTCGGACTGCGAATCAACTTCGATCCGGTAAACACCGGGTTCGGTGGGATGCACGGCCACGTTGGGCGTGTCAATCTCGACCTGCGAGGCGCCGCCTTTGAGCACGGTGAAATCGGCCAGCCCTTGCGACACCTGCACCTGGATGTGGCCGTTAGAAAGATCGGTGATTTTTGCGTCGGTTTGGCCGGCAAGGCGCAGAATATCGGCGTAATCAAGCTGTACCTCGGCGCGTGATTTGTCGGCCGTCGAAACGCTGTCGCCGGCTTCAAGGGGTGTGTTCACCGTGGCGGCTGACCAATCGCTGGTGTCGCCCCGCTGCGTAGAAACACTGCCATCCACCACGCTCACGCGCGCGACGCCGGGCGCCTCCTGGTTATTGTTATCCTGGGCTTTCACCGCCGGAACAAGAGCCAACGCCATCGCAAGTAATAGAAGGACCATCAAGCGCCGGTCTTTCATGTTGCACCTCCCACTCAATCCAACGAGCCGCATGCAAATCCTCCGAACATCCACCCCGGATGGAGCACTTTGGGCGCCACAAAAAGGCTTCAGGTAGGGTCAAACAACCATCCCATTTTCAAAGGGTTGCGCTGTTATAGCGATTGGCGATAGCAAGAGCGTTTATAGCGGCTGGCTGATTTCGGCCACTCATCGCTGCAATTCAACCGGGGAACGGAACTTGCTCCGCGGGAAGGCGTTCACGAAATTCTGCACCACTTGATGTAGAGGCGGCTTTATGCCGCCACAATATGGCGGGGTAAACCCGCCGCTACACCCGAAACTGCGACACCACCTTTCCTTGACAGTGAGAGGCGCCGAAGCCTAAATTACTCTATGACCTCGCAGCGGGTGAGGTTGCGCCCGCTTCCTAACCTCATGGCGAACACAAAAACACGGGTCTCATTATTCATCACCTGCCTGGGCGACCAATTTTTTCCCGAGGTGGGGGAGTGCGTGGTCAGGGTGCTTGAACGGCTGGGCGTAGAAGTGGTTTTCAACCCTGCCCAGACCTGCTGCGGCCAGCCCGCCTTTAACACCGGCTATACGGATGAAGCGCGCGAGGTCGCCTCAAGGGTGCTCGATCTTTTCGATGACGCTGACTACGTGGTCGCGCCGTCGGGTTCCTGCTCGACCATGGTCCGCGTGTTTTACCCCGAGCTTTTTGCCAGCGACCCCGTCCGTCTGGCCAAGGCGCAGAAACTTCGCTCAAAATTCTATGAGTTTTCGGAATTCCTGGTGAAAGTGCTAAAGGTAGAAGACGTAGGCTCCTCTTTCCGGCGCCGCGTTACCTACCATGACTCTTGCCACTTGTTGAGGGAGCTTGGCATTTCAGAAGAACCCAGGAGACTGCTGCGCGCCGTCCGGGGCCTCGACTTGGTAGAAATGCAGGATGACAAGTTGTGCTGCGGCTTCGGCGGAACATTTTCGGTAAAATTTCCGGAGGTTTCCACGGCGATGGGCAATGACAAGCTTCAGGCTGCTGCAAACGCCGGCGCCGAAATCCTGGTGGCAAACGACTCGGGATGTCTGATGCACCTGGCTGGACTTATTCACCGGCAAGGATTGCCGCTCAAAACCATGCACTTAGCCGAAATCCTGGCGCAGCGGGAAACATGACGATGCCAGAAACTGGGGTCCAAAGCTCGCACATTCACGAGCGGGCCACGCAAACGCTCGGCAACGCCCGTCTCCAGGAGGCGTACCGTTCTTCAACGCTGCGCCTCTATACGCATCGCATCCAAGCTATCGGCATGGTTCCAGGTTTCGAGCCGCTCCGCGACCGCGCGCGGGCGCTAAAGCGCGAGGTCATCGAGCATCTTGACGAATATCTGGCGCAGTTCGCTGATAACGTCGAGCGCGGCGGCGGCAAAGTACACTGGGCCCTGGATGCGGAGGATGTTTGCCGCATCGTTCGTGAAATTGCGCAAAAGGCCGGGGTAAAAGAGTTTGTCAAGTCGAAGACTATGGTGGGCGAGGAAGTGGAACTTAACCACACGCTTGAGGCCGCGGGCATCCGTGGCATTGAGACGGACCTCGGCGAGCTCATCATTCAACTAGCGGGCGAGCGGCCAGCGCATATTATTGCTCCCGCCATTCACAAAACCCGATACGACGTTTCAGACCTCTTTGTTGAACACCTTCACGCCGAGCGCACCACAGAACCCGAGCGGCTCACCGCCATCGCGCGGAACGCCTTGCGCGAATCGTTTGCGAAAGCGGGGATGGGATTGAGCGGGGCGAATTTTGCCATCGCCGAGACCGGCTCGATTGTGCTGGTTGAAAACGAGGGAAATATCCGCTTTTGCACCACCGCGCCGCGCATCCATGTGGCGCTGGTCGGAATTGAAAAAATCATTCCCCGCGTCCGGGATTTGTCCGTATTTCTGCGCTTGCTGGGCCGTTCCGGGACCGGTCAGAAGCTGACCGCCTACACTTCCATCCTCACTGGACCGCGCCGCGAGGGTGAAGACGGCCCGGAGGAGATGCACGTGGTGCTGGTGGATAACGGCCGCACCAACGCCCTGGCCGACGAAAAAATGCGGGAAGCTCTCTATTGTATCCGCTGCGGAGCCTGCTTGAATGCTTGCCCCGTTTATCGTAAAATCGGCGGCCATGCTTATGGATGGGTCTACAGCGGTCCAATCGGCGCGCTCATTACTCCCGAGTTCAAAGGCATCGGCGCGGCGCGCGAGCTGCCATTTGCTTCTTCGCTCTGTGGCGCGTGCCGGGAAGTGTGCCCGGTGCGGATTAATATTCCTGATTTGTTGCTTCATCTCCGCGCCAAGGCCCAAGCCCCCGGTCTGGCCACGGTCTCGAAAACAAGCGGCCCGCCTCGTGGCGAAAGGTTTTCGATGCGGATTTTTGCCAGCGTCATGAAACGTCCCTGGGCATATCGCTTGGGCGCGAGGCTGGCGCGATGGGGACAGCGTTTTTTGGTTCGGCAAGGGCGTCAGGGCCGTCAGGGCTGGATACAAAAATTCCCGTTGTTTCCCATATCCCGGTGGACGGACGCCCGCGACTTCCCGGCTCTCGCGCCTGAGTCCTTCCGCGACCGCTGGAAACGCCATCCGCGGTTTTTGTAGCCCAGGGCTCACTTTTTAGCCCTGGGGCTTTTTTCAAAATTGGAAATCTAAAATCCAAAATTGGATAGACCGTAAGGT
>JBOGJY010000080.1:0-14380 GCA_050745325.1 Terriglobia bacterium | reverse complement strand
TTGAAGCGTATGCGGTTGAAGAAGATGGTCAGTGGTTGGTAGTAACGGTTCTGGTAAAATATTTCTGACTTGAGGAGCCTCGATTATGAAGCTAACCTACGATCCCCGGCACAATGTGGCTTATCTCTGTTTTCACGAAAAGACAGCGCAGGTGGAGACGCTGCGGCTAAGCGATGAGGTCTGTGTGGACATCGCCCCAGACGGCTCCGTGTATGGAATCGAACTCCTCAACGCCAACGAGCAAATGGGTTCTGAAGATCAGGGAAATCTCGTGATTGTCAACGAAGCCCTCGACAAGAGGCTTGAGATACCACTGGGCAAATAGGCTGCTGAGATGAATGCCGGTTGCTTTTTGATGTGTTTTGCATTTGTGAAATCTTGAATTTGTGATCTCGGATTCTACGCGGGGCCGCACACATCGCAAAAGATGCGGTGAGAGGGACGCCCGCGATAGGAGGCAGTGATGGTTGTAGCATTGGATTACAAAGAGTTCAGAACTGACGGGGAGCGGTGGCAATGGGAGATATCGGAACGGATTGTTGTATGCGCCCTTGAGGCGTGTGCACTCGCGCAAAGAGAGATAGTTCTCAAGAGCATTAAGGATATTTTAACTGAGTTTCGCCTGCCGTTTCAGTGCCAGACAACTGGCCCAGACACCCAGAGGAAAATTGAAGAGATCAGAATTTCTTCTACCGCAGGTCGAGTACTTAACTGTAACGACTTTTTAAGCAACCTAAATGAGGCGAGAAGGAAAGATGATGAGCTACAGCCTGCTTATGTTGTTGCGTTCGACGGGAGCGGATTGAGCCTCGATGATGGGCTTTACAAGCCCGAGGAGCCTCCTGAGTGGGGCTGGACTGACAGTGGTGGTGTAATCCTACTTCGAATCTGTCCCGACCAGCCGCTTCGGAACGTAGTCCGCCACGAAATGGGCCACCTTCTCGGCATCGAAAACCACCACAGCGGTTGCGTGATGGACTGGGCTTGCACTCAAAATGACTTTTGTGCGAGCTGCGTCGAAACTATCCGGAGCACTTGCCAAGTTGCTTCTGAATGAACTGCTCCGATCTGCGGCAGATTACTCGTTGTGATGGGGGAGACATCATGATTTGCGCACACTGCGGAAAGCAAAACCCGGAAGGAGCGAAGTTCTGTGGTTTTTGCGGCAGCACCTCTCCCAGAGGAACTCCAGGTGCCCAGGCGAGGAAGAAGCCGAAGGACAGCCTACCATATTTGATCGCTGCAATCGCCGCGGGTGGCGCACACATGGCGCTTTTTGCCATGTGTGCGGAACGAAAGACACTGACTGATTTGTCCCTAACACATGCCACAGGCCGTGCATATCGCAGACGGCGCGCTGTGTGCGCCAACCACGGGGCCTGTGCGCGGTATGCTAGAATCACGACAAGGAGACGGATCGAATGCGTGAAAAACGAAAAGTTCGTGCAAAGCGCCAGGAACGAATCGCCGAGGTGGGCGAAGCCACAATTCGCCTGCACATTGAGCCGCTCGCGGAGGGCGGCTATGTGGCGACGAGTGCGGATGTGCCCGGCTTGGTTGCCGAAGGCCGGAGCATTACAGAGGCCGTAGAGATCGCGCAAGGACTGACCCGCAAGATCGTTGAATCCTGCGTGGAGCATGGCGATCCTTTGCCGCCGGCGATTGCCCGGCTGCGGCAGCCCCCGCTTGATTTGTTGGTTCCTGTGGGCGTTCGCTGATGGGGCGTCTTGCCGGCTTCAAATACCGTGAGGTGGCGCGGAAATTGCGGGCGCTGGGTTTTGCCTTTGATCGAACGGGACCAGGCAGTCACGAACTGTGGCGGAATCCGGTGACAGGCCGCAAAGTGACGCTGCCCCATCACACCTGTGACATGGCTGAAGGAACACTCCGAGCCATTCTGCGCGAGGCGGGCATCGATGTTGGCAAATTCTTGAAAGCATAACTTCTGGCTGCCCTAGAAGCAAATAACAAGCGCAGAGTCTCACCTTTTAAACTCTGCGGCCTTTCTTCCACCCCGGTCAAAAACCGCGGAGTTAAAGAACAACTCCGCGCTACCATCTTAATCAACCACGGGTAGGTTAAAGCCGCGGGTGGCGCATCACACATGGCTTGACTGCCGTGTATGCGGAACGTAGAGGTTTGTTTTCTTTGGCCGTGATGCAGGGCTGCGCGGGTAACACTATGGACTCCACGTTGAACTGGCTTGTGATCGGGATTGGCGACATCACTTCCCGGCGCGTGATCCCGGCGATTCTTGAAGAGCGCCGCAGTAACCTCGCCGCGATTCTCACGCGCCATCCGGAAAAGGCGGCGCGCTACCCGGTGAAAGTCTTTACCGATCTGGCGCGCGCGCTCGAAGATGACGCGATCAACGCAGTCTACGTGGCCTCGCCGGTGTTTCTTCACGCGCCACAGACGATCCAATCACTGCGCGCGGGTAAACCCGTCCTATGCGAAAAACCCATGGCGATGAACTACGCGGAAACGCAGGGAATGGTGAAAGCAGCCGAAGCCGCAGGCCGGGCGCTCGGCGTGGCCTACTATCGCCGAGCCTACCCCAAAGTGAAGCGGGCGCGCGAATTGATTCAACAGGGCGCTATCGGGAAGCCCGTGCTGGCTTACGCTTGTAGCCATACCTGGCTCACGGCCAGCGACGGAAAGCGCGCCTGGCTGTTCGACCCAGCCATTGCGGGTGGCGGTCCGCTCTATGATATCGGTTCGCATCGCATCGACCTGATGAATTATTTCTTCGGCGAACCCAAGCGTGCATCCGGTCAACTTTCGAACGCGGTCCACCCAGGAGCCGTTGAAGACAACGCCACCGTGATGATTGAATACGCCGGCGGCGTTCGTGGGATTGTCGATGTGCGGTGGCACTCGCGCGTCGAGCGCGACGAATTCCGCATCATCGGAACTGACGGTGAAATCGATCTCACGCCGTTGAATTCACCTGATCTGGTCTATCCAGGCGGGCGCGAGCCGTTGCCGGTCCATGCAAATATCCATTACCCGTGCATCGAAAATTTTGTTGACGCTGCGCTTGACGGAGCGCCGCTGCTTTCGAGTGGCGTGAGCGCCTCCTGGACCGATTGGGCCACGGCAGAAGCAGTGGGCAGTGGGCAGTAGGCGGGAAGCAGAAGGCAGTAGTCTCTTGAAAAGCTGGGTTGCGCTATCATTCTGAGGAGCCGAAGGCGGCGAAGAATTCCGTCTTTACCCTGAGCGCAGATGAAAACTCCATGGCCTCTCGTAAAGACGCCAAGGCGCAAAGAAAGCGCAAAGGACCCGGAAAATGACCAAGCCAAAAGCATGGCTAAGTTGGAGCAGCGGGAAGGATAGCGCCTGGGCGCTTCAAACCGTGCGAGCGCAAGGCGAGATTGAGATTGTGGCGCTCCTGACCACGCTGAACCAGGTTTATCGCCGCGTCGCTATGCACGCTGTGCGCGAGGAGTTGCTCGATCAGCAGGCCCAAGTGGCGGACTTACCCCTGGTCAAAGTGCCGCTGCCCTGGCCTTGTCCGAACGCCGCCTATGAGTCCGAGATGGCCGGGGCGGTCGAGCGCGCGCGCCGCGAGGGTGTCACGCACATGGTCTTTGGCGATTTATTCCTCGAGGATGTTCGCCGCTACCGCGAAGAGAAACTGGCCGGGACGGGCATCCAGCCCGTGTTTCCCCTCTGGCAGCTTGATACGGCTCGCCTTGCCCGAGAGATGATCGATGGGGGTTTGCGCGCGCGCCTCACCTGCGTTGACCCAAAGAAGCTCGATCGAAACTTCGCCAGCCGCCTGTTTGACGCGGCGCTCCTGGATGAACTTCCTTCCGCCGTCGACCCCTGCGGTGAGAATGGCGAGTTCCACACGTTCGCCTTCGCAGGACCCATGTTCCAGCGCCCCGTCAAAGTAGAACCTGGTGAAGTGGTCGAGCGGGAAGGCTTCGTGTTTGCCGACTTGATCGCGGCGAACGGTGCTTTGTAGCGGCGGCCAGAGGCCATCGGTTTTTAATAGTAAAGATTGGCGGCCAGAGGCCTCCGCTTCAACTGCCGCAATCGCCTTCAGCGCGGAGTGGCGTCGGGAAGGCCGCCGTCGACGGGTAGGGTGGCCCCGGTGGTGGGGGTTTGCCGGGTAGCGAAAAACAACACCGCACGGGCAACGTGGTCCGCGGTTACTTTGGCTTTCAGCAGATTCCGGTTGCGGTAATATTCCTCAAGCTGCTCTTCGCTCAGGCCGCGCGCCTTCATCCGGTCCGGGCCTACCTCGGCCCACAGGCCGGACCTGCGGACCCCATGAGAAAAAACGGCGTCGGGCGCCACCATATTGACTCTCACGTCGGTTTCCGCCATCTCAAGCGAGGCAATGCGCGCCAGTTGATGCGCGGCGGCTTTTGTGGCGCTGTAAGCGCCAAAGCGCGCACCCGGCGCAAACACATTTTTCGTCGAGATCATCACGATGTCGCCGCCCGTGCCTTGCGTCTTAAATCGCCGCGAGGATTCGGCGAGAACCAGCAGAGCGCCGTCAATGTTGATCCGTTCGAGCCGTTGAAAGGATTCGAGCGCCATCTCATCGAGCGAACAAACCATTGCCGCGCCGGCATTGACGATGACAAGATCAATCCCGCCCCAAGTCGCGCTGACCGCATCGAATCCGCTCTTCACAGATGC
Source organism: Terriglobia bacterium (assembly GCA_050745325.1). Taxonomy (GTDB): domain Bacteria; phylum Acidobacteriota; class Terriglobia; order UBA7540; family UBA7540; genus RH2-MAG17b. The sequence goes on along the minus strand of JBOGJY010000080.1, from coordinate 9,727 downwards.
GCCATCGGTCACATCCATCTCAACGCCGGTCACGCGATTTCCATAAATAGCCTTCAGGTCATACACAAGCTGCGCGAGCCGCTCGCCAGGGAGGTCGGTGACGACCACATGGCAGCCGTGCGCGAGAAGGGCGTCAGCAATCGCGGAGCCGATGGCCCCCGCGGCGCCAGTGACAATCGCAATCTCACCGGCCAGCGCGGCCAAATCGCTCCTCCCGATCTTTGCACGTTGCATCGGCCGATATTCCATCTTGAAGAGCGCGCTCTCCGGCAGTCCTTCGTAAATGCCCTCCATCGCGGCAACTTGCGTTTTTACCTTCAGGGTGTGCGCGGTGATATCGCGCGCGATCATCGCCGCCTCAACATCCTTGCCTGCCGCAACCGCGCCGAGGCCCGGCATCAAGATCACGCGCGGAATAGGGTCAAATGAGTCAAAGGGCTCGCCGCCTTCATCGAGCTGCGAAACATGCCGTTTGACATAGGCCTCATATTCCGCCACGTAAATTGAGATTGCTGGCGCGAGTTGCTCGCGCAAGCGCGCAGGATCCGCATAATCCAGCGCGTCGATCCAAAGGGGCAAGGGCTTGGTGCGGATCAGATGATCGGAGGTGAGCGGCGGAGTAAGAGCAAGCTCCTTTCCGCGATCCGAATCCACAAAGTCAAGCGCCTCGCGGCTGAGAAGCGGCTGGAGTATGACTCGATGATAAGGCCTGTCGTGATCCCCGGAAGGCAGCGCGAGCAAGCCTCGAATCACCGGCGCGGCCTGCTTCCACCGCTCCTCAGCCATTGCCAGATCAGTTGGCACAGGCACAGCCAGAGGATGGCGGGCGTGGAGCGCGAGATATTCTTCGGCTTGTGAGACCATGCTGATCATGGCCTCGTAGGATTCGCGGGCCGTCTCGCCCCACGTTACGATTCCGTGTTTCATCCAGACCATTCCGCCGCGCCTGGGATGCGCCAGGTAAGCGGCAGCGGCGGCCTTCGCAAGCTCGAAGCCCGGCGGAACGTAATCGAGCACGATCACCTTACCACCGAGCGCGCTTTCGACGTGGCGCATCCCGTCACGCTGATTGGTCAGCGCCAGGATGGCATCGGCGTGCGTGTGGTCGATAAATTTAGACGGGATGAAGGCGTGAACAAGCGTTTCGATGGAGGGAGTCGCCGCGCTGGAATCGAACAGGCGCGCCCGGATTTCATTCACCATGCCGCCATCGGAAAGCTGGCTCAAGGCGCGCAGTTTTCGCAGGCGATTGAGGTCGAGACCGGGGTGCCCGGCCGGCTCGATCGTTGCCATATTGAAACCAGAAGCCTTGACAAAGATCGCGGCAACGGCCTCACCCAAAATATTTGTGAAGGAGCTTTTTACGGATGTATTCCCACCGCCGTGCAGGACAAGAGAGGGATCTTCACCGAGAAGCCGCGCCGAATAAGTGCGCAGCGCCAGATCTTCTCCCCATTGCAACCCATACGTCTCCACGAATTTCGCCGCATCGGCTTCTGACCACTTGCTCTGCATTCATCGGCTCCCCGGATATGGCGCTGGTAGTGGGTGAGTTTGCGGGTGTAGCGGCGGGTTTACCCCGCCATATTGTGGCGGCATGAAGCCGCCTCTACGTCAAACTGACCCACTATCTGGCGCTGGGAAAGGGCAAAACAGCGGAGTAGCGAAGCGCGGCCTCTGGAGTGCGGCAGCTTGCTGCCGCTTTCAACAGCGCAAGCAAGCTTGTGCGCTCCAGAAGATAACTGACGCCACGCTGAACGTTGCGTTACAAAACAACACCTCGCATGGCTCAGGCCCGGGCGAACGCTTCCCTGCTCTCGTGCTTGCCCTCATGTTTAAGGGTTTGGTAAAAATCGTAAGCCTGCTCCGGCTTCATCATCTCGTGCACCACTTTGCGAACCGCTTGGATCATCGCGGCGGGCGCCTCAGACTGGAATATATTTCTGCCCATGTCCACACCCGCGGCGCCCTGATTTATGGCGTTGTAAGCGAGCTTCAAGGCGTCCGGCTCAGGAATCTTCTTGCCTCCGGCCATCACCACGGGAACGGGACAGGATGCGGTGACCGTCTCAAAACCTTCCTCAATGAAGTAGGTCTTCACGAAGTGGGCGCCCAACTCGGCGCAAATTCTGCACGCGAGGCGGATGTATTTTGCGTCACGCGTCATATTCTTACCCACGGCTGTCACGCCAAGCACAGGAATGCCGTAGCGGTTGCCGGTGTCGGCCAGCCGGGTCAAATTGTGGACCGATTGCGTTTCGAACTCGCCACCAATATACACCTGCACAGCCAGCGCCGAAACATTCAGGCGAATCGCGTCCTCGGCGTCCACCGCAATCTGCTCATTTGAGAGTTCCTTCAAAATGCTCGGACCGCCGCTTGCGCGCAGCACAATTGCCTTTCCGCTTGCGGAGGGAATCGAACTGCGGAGGATGCCGCGCGTCAGCATGAGCGCGTCAGCATAGGGAACGAGAGGGACAATATTCACGTCGACGCGCTCGAGGCCCGAAGTAGGCCCTTGGAAATAACCGTGATCGATGGCCAGCATCACCGCCCGTCCCGACTGCGGCTGGAAGATGCGCGCTAGGCGATCCTGCATACCCCAGCCCAGCGCATTCGCACCCTTCAGGAAAAAAGGTTCGCTCCGCGCCGGGATATTCAGATAAAACTCTTTGGTTTCCTTGTTGTTGTCAAGGTCAGCCATGATCAAGCTCCTTCCACTTTGCGAACTCAAAATGATACCTGATGTGTGGGGGTGCTGTCGACGGCGAAGCTCAATCCCGCGCGCAATTGAAAAAAAGGAGGGGCTCAGTGGCTTCCGCTCCCCGCAGGGGAGCGACAAGAATAGCCGTGGGTGAAACCCGCGGTTGCAGCCGGAGAAGGCACTCGGCCCTGAAGGGGCCGAACGGCATCGTGCACTGGCTTGACACTATTCAACCCCTCTGGGGTTGCCGCGATATGACCTTTGCTCATGTTCCGTGGGTTCCACCCACGACTATTCATCTTCCACCGCTTCGCGGTGGTTATCGTCCATTCAAAGATGGCTTAGCACTAAGAAGTGTAGTGACACAATGCACGTCTCAGATGACTGGTTGGGGCAAGTGATAACAGTGGCTTAAGTTTTGCGGATAAAAAAGAAAAAGGCAGGCGGCCAAGCTGTCCAGCTTGGTCGCCTGCCTTATCGATGCTTCCTTTAAACAAGGTACCTATTTACGTACCACTACCAGTACCAGTAATGCCACTCGGAGCGGGCGGGCAGCTATAGCCAGCCGGAGGAAGATACGGGCTGGCGTTCTTCGCAGCGGTCGGGTTTAATTCGTAGTTCAACGCGCAACCTGCGGCGTTCGCAGCAGCACCAGCATTCGTGGCCGCTGTCGTGGCTGCGTTGGCTGCTGACTGGGCAGCAGTAGCAGCTGAAGTGGCCGCTGCAGCTTGCGTGGTCGCCGCGTTTGCAGCGTCACGAGCATTGCCGGCGCGAGACATGGCAACCCCAGCGAGGATGGCCGCAACACCGCCTGCCCCAACCGCCGCAGCCTCAAGCCCGGTATTCCCGTTTACCAGCTTTTGGGAAGTACCCGTTTGCGGCATGGCAGCGTTCTTGGGAAGGAGGGTTACGGTTTTACCCTGCGCCACATCCATGGTCTGGCCATTGCCCGCAACGTGGAGGTTGCCCTCTTTCGTTGTGACAATCACCGCGCCATTGAGCATGGCAACCTCACCTACCGTCTTATAGCCCTTTCCGGGGGTAATGGACCATTTCTCGGCGCTTACCGCCAAGTCAGATCCCTTTGCCGGGTGATACATCGAAACGTTACCCTTAGCCAGCGCGACTGAGACTCCATCCGTCTCTCTGAAAAACTGAGCCTGAGTCTCACTGCCAAGTGTCATGCGGCTGCCGTTCATGAGAGCGATCACGGCCGCCCCATCTTTCACCTGCAATTGATCCCCGTTGAAGACCGTGCTATTGGGCAGGAGGGCTTGCCCGCTCACGGTTGCATTCAAACTCCCCGCAACCGTTCCAATAGCCGCTGAACCCGCAAAAATCGGAGCTGCGCCCACGATCCCCAGCAGGAGTAGATATAGCATGATGCGAGATTTCATCGACATGTGGTAACTCCTTTTAGCTTAGAGGTTAGGAGCTAGTCACTCCTCACCCGGGTAGTTATGATAATGCCTTCGCTACAAACTCCCAACCACTATATGGAAAAGCCTCCCCTATTGTCAATAACTTTGTGGGAAAAAATCTTCAGCCGAGGCGCTGACCACCCAAAGGGCTTTTCTTCCACAGAATTTTGCTTTCTGGGGGACTTCAGATTCAGACCTTAAATTAAAGAATTACGTCAAGCGAGCAACGAACTACCAACATACGCAGTGTTTATTTGTTTGTCAACACCTTTTTGAATAATTCTTCAAAATTTCCTTTCCTGGCCACCTAAGCGGTACGGCCGGTTTTATATTAACCCATTCTAATGAGGTTTGTTGCGGTCTACCCAAAAAATATCGCTAATTTTAGAGGTCTCCTAGCCCTTGCATCATCCCCATGTTGTCTCGACCCTTTTCTGCTAGACTCGGTGGCTTAATGCTTGGCCATCCGGAGCTTTAGATGACTAACCCCGGCCTCCCAGAGGCAAAAAAAATAGCCCAGGGCATGGACACCGAATTCGTGCGCGGGCTCGGCCTGTTCGACTCGGTCATGGTAGTAGCCGGAATCATGATCGGCTCCGGTATCTTCATCGTCTCGGCGGATATGGCGCGCAAGATCGGCAGCCCTGGCTGGTTGCTGGTGGCCTGGGCTTTCGCGGGCGCGCTCACCATCGCCGCCGCGCTTTCCTATGGCGAGCTGGCTTCGATGATGCCACGCGCAGGCGGCATGTACGTCTACCTCCGCGAGGCCTACTCACCCGTTCTTGGCTTCCTCTACGGCTGGACGCTCTTCATGGTGATCCAGACCGGAACCATCGCCGCCGTGGCCGTGGCGTTCGCGCGGTTCTCCGGCGTACTCTTGCCGTGGATCTCCGAAACCCGTTACTTACTCGCGCCTTTTCATCTTTCGAGCGGATATGCTTTGTCGCTTTCAAGCGCACAGCTTGTGGCGATCCTGGTCATCGCGCTGCTCACCTGGACCAACAGCCGCGGTCTTGAATACGGAAAATCCGTACAGAGCTTCTTCACCTTGGCAAAAACCGGCGCCTTGCTGGCATTAATCGTGGTGGGGTTGATCGTCGCGCGCAATGCTGCGGCTATCCGGCAAAACTTCAGCCGCCTTCATTTCTGGCACGCGAGCGGAGTTGTTCCACTCGGGCACGGCGTAGAGGCCATCACCGCCTTCGGTCTTTTCATCGCCATTTGCGTTTCGCAATCAGGCTCGCTCTTTTCGGCGGACTCGTGGCACGACATCACTTTTGCCGCGGGCGAAGTGAAGGACCCGCGCCGCACGCTGCCGCTTGCCCTCGCCATCGGCGTGATTCTCGTGGTCGTGATTTACATGCTCGCCAACGTGGCCTATCTCTGCGTGCTGCCGTTTTCCGCTATCCAACATGCCCCGTCGGACCGCGTGGCCACCGCCATGCTCGCAGCCGTGTATCCGGGCGCCGGAAAAGCTCTAATGGCGCTCGCCATTATGATCTCGACCTTCGGTTGTATTAACGGGTTGGTTCTTGCAGGACCGAGAGCCTACTATGCGATGGCGCGGGATGGGCTTTTCTTCCGCGCGGCGTCCCACCTGAATCGCGCTAGGGTGCCGGGGTGGTCCCTGTGGGTGCAAGGCGCGTGGGCAGCGATTCTCGTTCTTCCAAGGACGTATAACCCAGCGTCCCATGAATACGGAAATCTCTACAGCAACTTGCTCGATTACGTTATTTCCGCTGCGCTTATTTTTTACATCCTGACCATTGCCGGCCTCATCCGCTTACGCAAGCTGCGCCCGCATGATGAAAGACCGTATCGGGCCTTCGGCTATCCTTTCGTTCCGCTGTTCTACATCATCGGAGCGGGAGCCATCCTCATCGTCCTCTTTGCTTACCGGCCCGCCACAACCTGGCCCGGCTTGCTCATCGTCTTGATCGGCCTGCCGGTTTACTGGCGGCTTACCGCAGCAGGCCAGCCGAAGACCTAATTATTCATTGGGGCGATTGTAGCGCCAGGCTCGCTTTTCCGCCCTGCGGCTGGTCACGGCTTCAAAAAACCGCAGCGTTAAATTAAAAGCGCCGCGCTATAAAGCGGGAGCAAGCTCCCACACTCCAAATTACAAAGCGCGGGTGGCTTTTGCTCATCCCTGGCCACTCGTCACTTGTCTTTCATACCCTAGGCGGAGGGGATGCGCCGGCGCTGTTTTCAAACCAGACTTTCACCGATTTGATCTCGTAAGGCCCTATGGAAACGCTAATTTGCTTTCCGCCCGCTCCGGGCGAAAGGGAACTCTCTTCTTTTTCCATAAGATTCGTCTGCGCAGCCTTGGTTGCAGGTTCGGGTAAAGTCAGGCGCACCTGGGAAGCTTTTCCTTCAAATTCAAAGAAGCGGAAAACGAGGGCATTATCGTCTTCCGCCTTCTTGATGGCGGTGAGGATGACGTTGGAGGGTTCGATCTGAACGAATGAAGAGGATGGCGGCAGCACGCCCTCATGCGCTTCGGTGGCATGAGCGAGGACGGGATAATTCAACTCATAACCTTGCAATTCGGTACCCGCCTCTTTCCAATCGCCCGCGTGAGGATAAAGCGCGTAGGTAAAGTCGTGCGGCCCCTGGTCGGCAATAGGATCGGGCGAGACCGGCGAGCGCAGCAGCGTAAGGCGCAGCGTGCCGGGCTCCACGGTGTCATAGCCGTATTTGCAGGCGTTCAGCAGACTGAAGCCACGGCCGTTTTGCGAAAGGTCTCCCCACTGCTGCGCGCACACCTCAAATTCGGCTTCCTGCGCCAGTAGCGGATCGTACTTGTGCCGCTTCGTCACCTCAGTCGCTTCCGTGAAGGGAACCTGCTTGCCGTCCGCGGTGGGAATGGCCGGCCGTTCGATGGTTCCGTATGGAATTTCGTAGCTCGCCTTCTCGGGCTGAATGTCGAGCGGGAAAGCGGCCTTTAGCATCACGTGTTGTTCGTGCCAGTCTACGTGCATGTGGACGTCGGCGCGCGCGATTTCGGGGTACATGCAGATTTCCTGAACGAAGGAAGAGTTCTGATAGTGTTTCTTCACCCGGATCACCGCGCGCACGGGCGTATTCTCCACTAGATTTACTTCATCTGCCGTCGAGATTTCCGTCTTGGTCTGGTCGTAGGGCCAGCCGATGTTCCAGGCGTCGAACTGCCTCGGCTTATCAACGAAAGCTTCAAGCATGTTGCCCTTGCCGCCCGCCCGCAGGATGTTTTTGCCATCCTTCTTGCTCACCAGGCTAGAGATGCAGCCGGTGGCCGCGTCCACTTCAAGGCGAAGATGCTCGTTCTCCATGGTCAGGCCGCTCGCCTTCAGTGAGGACACGGCGGCGCGCGGATGCTCCGCAGCGGCAAACCGGAACACCTTGTAGCCCATCGCCGGCACGTTGCGCGCGAGAAAGCGTATTTTAACCGTGTGCGTGGAATCGTCGCGCGAAATCTCAGCCGAAGGCATGACAGCGCCCGCTGGGTCGAGGACCTCAACATGGGCGGCTGGAGAAGCGAATTGCACTTCCGCCTCGGCAACGTCGGTCCGCTTCCAACTTAGGGAATTGAACACCACAACCGCCTCGCCGCGGCCCGCAGTGCGGATGCGGCGGGTGATCTGCATCAGCGAGCTGTGCATTTCGGGTTCGCAGGCGCCGCGGACGAATTCCAGGCTCTCGGCCTCATCTTCATAATTCACGTGAATGCCGGAGCCCGCCATCATGTCGTGAAACTGGTTGAAGCAGACGCGCCGCCAGCAATCGAGGAACTTTTCCTGCGGATATTCGCGCCCATGCAGCATAGCGAGCGAGCAGAACTTTTCCGAATTCAGCACGAGCACTTCGCTCTCTCTCACGCGCCGTTTGCTTTCCGCCTGCGTCGTGTAAGTGCCGCGATGGAACTGGAGATAAAGCTCGTCTTTCCAAACAGGCAGATTGAGGCTGGCGCTCTCGACGCCATTGAAAAATTCCTGCGCGGTGGAAAACTGAAGCGTGGGGAAAGCCGCCTTGGGCGACTCCAGCCAGCGCGCGGCCACATCCAGCATTTGCCGCGTGGGGCCGCCGCCGTGGTCGCCCAATCCGAACAGCAGCATCTGCTCTTTGTAGCCCGAGCACATCGGCGTATCTTCAGCGATGAACTGGCTGCACTCGGCCGGGTCGATCCGGTTGCCGTAGCCGTGCGGGAAGTAGCACAGCACGCGGCTGCCGTCGGGCGACTCCCAATGGAAGAGCTTATAGGGAAAAATCGTGGTGTCGTTCCACGACATTTTCTGGGTCACGAAGTAGTCGATGCCCGACCGCTTGTAAATCTGTGCGAGCTGCCAGCTATAGCCGAACGAATCGGGGTTCCAGCCAATCTTCACGTCCACGCCGAATTTCTCTTGGAAATACCGCTTGCCGGTAAGCACCTGCCGCACCAGCGATTCGCCACAAGGCATGTTCAGGTCCGGCTCGACCCACATGCCGCCCACAATCTCCCACTGGCCGTTTTTCACCTGCTCCTGGATGCGTTTGAATTCGGGGGGATAGTAGCGCTCGAGCCAATAGAAATCCTGCGCGCTCGACTGGGCGTAATGAAAACCTGGATGCGTGTATTCGCCTTGCAGCTCAAGCACGGTGCCGAAAGTGTCCCGCACGACCTCTACCGTTTCCGGCCAGGGCCAGAGCCACGCCATGTCGATATGCGAGTTGCCTACGGCGCGAATGGTGAACTGGCGGATCCACTCCGCGAGCGGCTGCATCTTTTCGTCCGCCGCCGCAAGCGATTGATCAAAAGCCCTCTGGTTGCCGCCATCAAGCGAGCCGAAGTCAATCGCTTTTACGGCAGCCGCAAGCTGCGCGTCGCGGTCCGCCTTGCCGTCTTCAAAACCGGCGGACGCCGCCTGCACGCACATAATCTCGTCCATCAGCATCTGCGGATTCGATTGACCTGCCGGATAATCTACTTCCAGTCGCGCAAACACAACGGCCGGAGCAGGCGAATAGGCGGCGATCACCCACTTCTCGCCCGGCTTGGCGCTGTTGGTGAGCAGAATCGGCTGCTGCGTGTTCGACGGCGTCATCTCCACCATAGAGCCGTTGGAAAAGACGCGAATCGGCCCCCGGCTCCCGCCAAAGACGCGCAGATTGAGCCGCACGGGGAGGCCTTGAATGTTGTAGCCGCCCATGCTGCGCGGAATCTCAACTGTGTTGCGGAACCATACTGCGCCTTCGCCGGTTGGGCGGTCACGGCGGCGGCCCGGCTGCGGAGTGGGAGCCGGGGTCCAGTCAGAGTCATTCAGATTTGGGTCCTCGGGGTGCGGCAGGGTATCGGGGTGCATTTTCCAGCCGGTCACTGGAGCGCCGGTCATGGCGGAAAGGCGATTGATGGCGTCAGCGTAAGGGCCGCGAGCCTCGCCGCCCCCGAAATACCGCTGTGGCGCGCCCGCCGCCGCCCCATTCCCAACAAACAGGTTCTCAGCCAGGAATGTCGCCGCCGACATTTGGAAAAATCTCCGGCGGTTCAGGATGACCATGATTTATCCCTCCAAGATATTCGTGTTTTTTGGGTTGCAAGTCTGAGTGATGGTTTCAGTTGTAGCGGCGGCCCCAGTAGTCC
>JBOGJY010000079.1:0-5228 GCA_050745325.1 Terriglobia bacterium | reverse complement strand
GCATTGCATCCTGGAAATCGAAGGCGGGCATGTCATCCTGCGCGATATGGACAGCCGCAACGGAACACGGGTCAATGGGATGCCGGTGATGCAACGGGTCCTCGAAGATGGGGACGTTATCGAAGTGGGCGACTCCCAGTTTCTGGTTCTGCTTCACGAGCCGCAAGAGGAGGAAACTCAAACCTCCGTCACCATCCAGGAAACCGATCTTGATACCGCCGTCGCGGTTAAAATTCCCTGGGCCAGGCAATCTCAGCCGGGCGCCGCTCAGATCGTCTCTCCCGATCCCAACGCCACTCGCAAAGCGCGCGACCTGGATGTGCTGCTCAAGATCAACAACGCGCTTAGCTGGATACGCGAGCTTGAACCTCTCGAGCGCCAGCTCCTGATGGCGATTTTCGAAGTAATCCCTGCCCGGCGCGGAGCTATTTTACTGGTGGGAGAAACCCCCGGTGAGTGGGAATCCACCTTCGGTTTATGGCGTGCGGAAGAAGGCCAGCAGCCCGTGCAGGTGAGCCGCACGGTCTTACAGCAGGTGACGCACGAAAGGTCCGGCATTCTGTCGACCGATACCCACAGCGACCCCGCGCTGCGCGGGTCGGAAAGTTTGTATCAAGCACGAGTTCGCGCCGTTCTCTGTGTGCCCTTGATGGTATTCGACAAGCTGATTGGCGCTATTTATGCCGACACTTCCGATGAGGCTCAACTTTTCGACCGCGACCATCTCGCGCTTTTGATTGGCATTGCGGGAGTGGCGGCGCCTGCGCTCGAAAACGTGCGGCGTCTCGAACGTCTTGAAGCGGAAAACCGCCGCCTGATTGATGAGATTCGGGTTGAGCACAACATGGTGGGTGAGGGCGAGCCTATCCGCAAGGTGCAGAGGTTCATTACCAAGGTCGCGCCGGCCGAATCTACCGTGCTGATTATGGGAGAAAGTGGGACGGGTAAGGAACTCGTTGCCCGCGCTATTCACTATTTAAGCCGCCGGACCACTAAAATGTTTGCCGCCATCAACTGCGCCGCTATTCCCGAAAACCTGCTGGAAGCGGAGCTCTTTGGCCATGAGCGCGGCGCTTTTACCGGAGCCGTCGGATTAAAAAGAGGCAAGCTGGAAATGGCGAACGGCGGCACGCTGTTTCTCGACGAGATTGGAGAACTCGCGCCCCCGCTCCAGGCAAAGCTCCTGCGGGTGCTTCAGGAGCGCGAATTTGAGCGGGTGGGAGGAACACAGCCCGTAAAGGTTGATTTGCGCGTGATCGCCGCGACCAACCGCAACCTGGAAGAATTGATCCGCCGCGGCGCGTTTCGCCAGGACCTCTTTTTCCGCCTCAACGTCGTATCCGTCACGCTGCCGGCCCTGCGCGAACGCCGTGAAGACATTCCTCTGCTTATCAATTATTTCATCTCCAAGCTCTCCGGGCACAGCGGCCGCCGCGTGCGCAGCATCTCCGCCAAGGCCAAGGCGTGCCTCTTGCGTTATGACTGGCCGGGGAATATCAGGGAACTCGAAAACGCCATCGAGCGCGCTATCGTACTGGGTTCGAGCGAAGTCATCGAAATCGAGGATTTACCCGAAAGTCTCTTCGAGTCCCAGGTCCCGGGCGGCGGCGAGATTCCGAGCTTTCACGAGGCCGTTCAGCAAGCGAAGCGCCAGTTGATTCTTGACGCAATAGAGGTCTCACAGGGAAATTATACCGAAGCGGCAAAACAGCTTGGCCTGCACCCGAATTACCTCCATCGTCTGATTCGCAACCTCAAGCTGCGCGAAGAGGTTCGCAAACATTCGGCATAAACAGCCGCCCTATAAGGACCGCGTGAAAACCGCGATTTTCGAATTGCAGCAGCGGCCGGATGTTATCTCTTAAGAGAGCGCCGGGGCGATTGAAAAATAAAGGCCGGCGGTTTGCGATATAGCCCCTATATCCCATCTTTATAGCGACCATAACAAATTTTCATCTATTCAAACCCACTTGATCTGTGTAAAAATCCCAAAGATTCATCGATGCGCCTAGCCTTAACTTCTCATACAGCCGCGCGCGTGATCTAACACCGTCACAGCTTATTCGGAATGGGAACCACCGTTCGACCAAAATCGACCAGACCGCCTCTGCCGCGGGTTTTGCTGGCAACCACTGCCATGCTGACCTTTATCTCCTTCTGGCAGGCCGCGGCGATTGTCCTCAACGATCTCGCCTCTTCCGCCTTCTATGCCGGCGGCATCGCAGAGCAAGCCATCGGCGCTACGGCGCCCTGGTTCATTCTGGCCGTCATGCTTTTTGCCTACGGTGTCTGCCTCATGTACGTGGAAAGCTGCAGCATGTTTGTGCGGGGCGGCGTCTACCGTGTGGTCAAAGAGGCGATGGGAGGCACGCTGGCAAAGTTCTCAGTATCAGCGCTGATGTTCGATTATGTCCTCACCGGCCCGATCAGCGGCGTCTCCGCTGGCCAGTATCTGGCGGGATTCATCAATGAGATTCTTGCCCGCGAGCGCATTCACTACATTCTTTCCACCAATTCCACCGCCGCCGCCTTCGCCATCCTGGTGACCCTTTACTTCTGGTGGCAGAACATCAAGGGCATCGAAGAATCAAGCGAAAAGGCAGTCCGCATTATGGAACTCACCACGATCATGGTGGTGATCATGATCGGATGGTGCGGATATACTTTGTGGCTGCGCGGCGCGCATCTGCCGCCCTGGCCACGCCCCTCCAACCTGCGTTTTTCTGCGGAAGCAGAAGGCTGGCTGCGGTCAAGCCGCCTGCCTGAGATGATTGGCATCGTCGGAATCATGGTGGCCTTTGGGCACTCCGTTCTGGCCATGAGCGGGCTCGAGACGCTGGCTCAGGTCTACCGGGAAATTGAGTCTCCCAAGCTGCCGAACCTGCGGAAGACGGCGTTCGTCGTCTTCGTTTACAGTGTGCTGTTCACCTCGCTGGTTTCCTTCTTCGCCTTCATGATTATTCCCAATCAGCACGCGCGTCTGGGCTATAAAGACAATCTCATTGGCGGGCTGGCCATGAACGTGGCCGGGCCTGTTTTCCTACGCCTGGCCTTCCACGCATTTGTGGTGGTCGTAGGCGTTCTGATTCTTTCAGGCGCGGTCAATACGGCCATCGTCGGATCAAACGGCGTGTTAAACCGTGTCTCAGAGGATGGCGTGCTGGCTGGGTGGTTTCGCGCTCCGCACCCTCGCTACGGGACTTCGCACCGCATCATCAACCTTGTGGTGGGCCTCCAGATTCTCACCATCCTTCTGAGCCGGGGCAACGTCATTGTACTTGGTGAAGCTTATGCTTTCGGTGTGATCTGGAGCTTTGCCATGAAAGGCCTCGCGGTCTTCGTACTGCGGTTCACCGCGCGTGGTCCACGCGGTTTCCGGGTTCCCGTCAACATTAAAATTGGCAGCCTAGAACTGCCCATTGGACTGGCATTTGTCACCGTGCTCCTGTTCTCGACCGCCGTCATTAATCTTTTCACCAAGGAAATTGCCACCATCTCCGGCCTGGCCTTCACCGTATGCCTCTTTAGCGTCTTCACGGTGTCAGAGAAATTCACGCTGCGCCGAAGCCACGGGAAGTCCGCCCTCGATCAATTCAATCTTGAAGCGGGCCAGGCGCTTAATCCGGAAACGGTCGGCGTGCGCCCGGGGAATTTTCTTGTCCTGGTCCGGGACTACAATACCCTCTATCATTTGTCCCTCGTTCTCGATCGCGCAAATCCGGCGCGTCAGGACGTCGTGGTGCTTCACATCCGGATGTTGATGCGCGGCGGGTCCGGCGAGCATGATCTGCTTGTAGACCAGTTGTTTACGATCACCGAGCAGGAGCTCTTCACGCGCGCGCTCAATCTGGCTGAAAAACACGGCAAGACCGTTCATCTGGCCATTGTCTCGGCAACCGAAATCTGGGATGGCATATTAAAGTCCGCCCAGGCCCTGCAATCGAATACCGTGGTCCTCGGATTGTCACCTAGGATGTCAGCTATCGAGGAGGCGCGGCTGGCCGGTGAAGCCTGGGAGAGGCTGGTAGACCCCAAACCCCAGTTGGCTCTGGAAATTTTCTCTCCCACCGCCGAAGAGTTTATTTCCTACCTTGGCCCCCACGCTCCCCACCTCACACCCAAGGAAATTGATCTTCTGCATCGGATCTGGCTGCGGTTCAGCGCGGAACTCGCGCCCGAAGAACTCCACCATCACGACATCATCCACTTCGCTCTCAACGAGCTGCTGGAAGAGCTTAAAGAAGGAAAGCACGATGAAGTAGTTGAAAGGCTCAGGCGGCATCTCGAAGAGATCAAGGCCCGCCGGGCTCCGCGACCGTAACCACATCAAGTTTCGTAGTTCAATCTCTCGGGCGCTTCCTTTCGATAAGTCGGCGCTGTGATAGATTGGAAGGCGGGTCCGGCGGTTCAATCTCTAACGCAAGGGCGCTGAACGGACGCCACTTTCATTTCTTTCAGGCAGGCATTCTGCGTGACCAAGGCTGCGGTCCAATCTGATTCAGTTGCGCTTGAGGGCGCCGGGTTGAGCAAGCGAACGTTGCTTGCGGGCATCGGCCTCGTGAGTTTTGGCGCGCTCGTCCTTGAACTTTCGCTCACCCGTCTTTTTTCGGTAATTCTCTTTTATCATTTTGCGTTCCTCGCCATCTCGATCGCCTTGCTGGGGCTCGGAGCGGGCGGCGTGCTCGCATATCTCCAGCGCGAGCGGCTGATGCGCTTTTCGACGCGTGAACTGGGCGCCGCCTGCTCGGCGGCCAGCGCAGTGGCCATCGCGTGCGTCCTTGAGATTGTTCTTCATGTGCCCGTCTCGCTTGACCTGAGCGGGGCCAATTTCCTCCGTCTGACCGTCATTTATCTGGTTTCCGCGGCTCCCTTTTTTCTTACGGGGCTGCTGTGCTCGGCGGTCTACTCACGTGAAAAACCGCGCATCCCGCTCATCTATGCCGCGGATCTCGGCGGCGGCGCGCTTGCCTGTTTGGCGCTGGTTCCTTTGCTCGACACGCTGGGCGCGCCCAACACTATTTTCTTTGCCGCCCTGGCGCAAGCCTTCGCTGCGGCTGTCTGGTCGGCGGGAGGGAAATCCCGCCGGCGCGCGCTTATTCTTGCCGCGGCCCTTATTTTAGTGATCGGCGCTAATTCCGCGTGGGATATCGTGGACGTCATCTACGCGAAAGGCGTGCGGCTGGCGAGCGTGGAGAAAGTTGAATTCGTACGCTGGAATGCCATCTCGC